>NZ_PJBR01000006.1:0-55560 GCF_002863625.1 Pseudoalteromonas sp. MelDa3
ACAAAAAATATAGCCTTGTTTTGCCGGTTAGGTGATGGTTTTGGTAATACCAATTTGAAGGTTTTTTCTTTTAAAATGTTTTTTGTTGTTACCAATTTTTTTGGGTTTAAAAGTCTGTTTACATGATGCGATCTAGGTTTGATTTTTATCGCCAAGTTAAGCTGTAAGGTTGCTTATTATTCAGGTTTAAAGGAATAAAAATAATGGTTAAATTTAAAAAGTTACTTATTTGCTCTGCAGTTGCTGCAAGTACTTCTTTTGCGCACGCTGCTACGATTGAAAATTCAGGTTTTGAAGGTGGCTGGAGTAATTGGAATGAAACAGAGCCTGCAGCGCTATCTTCAGATTCGTATAAAGGCTCTAAATCACTGAAAATACAAGGTAGCCCAGGGCGTGTTTACCAAAATGTAGATGTAGATCGAAATACTCAGTACACGTTAAGTGCCTATGTACTCGGTAAGGGGCAAATCGGGATCAATGATCTTAATGGTTTGTTTAAAAGTGAGAAATTCAATGTTTCTTCATGGACAAAAGTATCTAAAACTTTCACCACGGCTAACACTGGTTCACTACAAGTATTTGCTAAGCATGATAAGAGTTCAAGCGATGTTCGTTTTGATGACTTTTCGTTAACTAAGGGTAGTTCTTCTGGCGGTGGAGACACCGGTGGTGATACTGGCGGCGGTGATACGGGTAGTGGCTCTGGTATAGCGAGTAACATCACCAACGGTAGTATTTTTGATCTTGAAGGTAATGATCCTCATCCATTAGTAAATAGCGATACTTTGGAGTTTGTTCCTTTAGAAGCGCGTCATATCACTCCAAACGGGAATGGCTGGCGTCATGAATATAAAGTTAAAGAAAGTGCACGTGTTGCAATGACCGAAACCTATGAGGTTTTTGAGGCAACTGTAAAAGTTGAAATGTCAGATGGTGGTAAAACAATTATCTCTCAGCACCATGCTAGCGATACCGGGACAATTTCTAAAGTGTATGTTTCAGATACAGATGAATCTGGATTTGATGACAGTGTAGCTGGAAATGGCATTTTTGACGTTTATGTTCGTCTGCGAAATACAAGCGGTAACGAAGAAAAATTTGCCCTTGGTACTATTACTAGTGGTGGCTCGTTTACTCTACGTGTTGAAAATAATTATGGCGATGTTGATGTTAGCGCACTAGGTCGCTCATTTGGTATACCTGTAGAAGATGACTCAGAGTCATACTTTAAATTTGGTAATTACCTACAATCACAAGACCCTGATACATTGGATGAGTGTGGGGAATCGGGTAATTCGGATTCTTTCAAAGAGTGCTTTGAAGATTTAGGGATTACAGAATCTAAAGTAACGATGACAAATGTTAGTTATACCCGAGAAACTAACTAATTAGCTACTCAATCATGGCCACTCAATTGAGTGGCCATACTAAAATTGCTTTAATTTATAGCCATTTTTTATTTTTAAAATACACACCAATACCGCCAGTAAGCACAATTAAAAATATGACAAAAGCACTAAATGCATAAGGGCTTTCGGTACCCGGAATACCCCCTACGTTTACACCTAACAGGCCAGTTAAAAAGCCTAACGGTAAAAAAAGTGCCGCTACTACTGACATAACATACATTCGCTGGTTTAACTGTTCAGAGACTTGGTTAGTGATTGTCTGCTGAATGATTTGCGCACGCTCAATCGAGCTATCAAGCTCCTCTAAATAACGAATAAGTAAGTTAGTCGTTTCATTAAGTTTTGCTTTATCGTCATCCAACAGCCAGGAATAGTGATTATTTACCATTGAGCTAAGGGCTTCTTTTTGCGGTTTTAAATAGCGTTTTAAGGCAATTGTTTGACGGCGTAACTGTGATAAACCTTGGTTATCAAACCTTTTACTAGGTTCATCTATTTCTTCTTCAAACTCATCGAGTGTTTCATCGAGTGAATCAATAACGCTTTGCATGCGAGAGGTTAGTTTTTGTGTAATGGAGCATACTAGCTCAGAAATATTACATGGACCTTTGTTTTCATTTAAACACGCAAGCGTATCTTGCACCGATAATAAACGGCGCTTACGGGTGGTAATAAGGATATTTTCACTAATAAATAAACGAATTGAAACCATGTCTTCAGGGCTTTGTGCTGGGTTTAAATTTACACCACGTAAAAATAACATGTGCCCATTAGTTGTTGCTGTAATACGTGGTCGTGTTTCATCAGCAATTAAAGAGTCTAATTCGTAATCGTTTAAATGAGGCTGTGCCTTGAGCCACTCAACCGCCTCACTTTGGCTATAGTCCATGTGCACCCAAAGTTTCCCTTGGCTTGGTTGCCAGCTATTTAGCTCATTCGTGCTTTCAATAGGGCGAGCGCCGCCTTGTCCATCAAGTACAAGTGCATGTAGTAAACCATTAATCATAATTATTTCTCATAATAGTGTATTTTTAATACCGTTAACTATAGTGTATCTACTTAAGTATTTTAAACTTACCTTTATTTTTAATAAGTTAAGTTTGAGCAACCAAATAAATGCAGAGCCTAGGGGCTGAGCAAAGTAGCATAAAGTACTGTTCAGTAAGGCGTGCATTGTGTGACTAGTTGTTCAAAAAGATCAATTTAATTTACTAATCGACTAGATAAATTTATTTCGTTGGTGTTTTTTTACCTGTAGCGTATAAGTCACTTTTTTATTAAGGGCACATTTATGACAGCAAAGATTACAGTTGGTTGGCGTGAGTGGTTAAGTTTACCTGAGCTTGGTATTAACGATATAAAAGCAAAAATTGATACAGGCGCTCGCACTTCATGTATTCATGCAATTAACATTGAAGAATACGAAGTTGACTCAGAGAAATGGGTTAAATTTACGGCCCAACCATTGCAGGATGATGAGCAAACGCAAGTCACTTGCAAGGCAAAAGTTAAAAAAATGAAGTACGTAACCAGCTCAAGTGGGCAAAAAGAGTTACGCTATTTTATAGAAACGACATTGCATGCAGGCGAGCATAGTTGGCCGATAGAGCTTACTTTAACAAGCCGTGCAACAATGAAGTTTAGAATGTTATTAGGGCGTACAGCCATGGAAAATCGTATAGTCGTTGACCCGGCTTTATCTCAACTATTAGGTCGTAAGGTTTAACTATGAAAATCGGTATTTTATCTCGCAACAGAAAATTATATTCAACACGTCGCTTAATTGAGGCGGCAGAAGCACGCGGTCACGAAGTTAAGGTGATTGATGCATTACGCTGCTATATGAATATAAACTCGGAGCAACCAGAAATTCACTATCGCGGTGAAAACTTAAAAGAATTTGACGCAATCGTCCCGCGTATTGGTGCATCGGTTACATTTTATGGCTGTTCGGTACTTCGTCAATTTGAAATGATGGGTGTTTATCCAGTAAACGAATCAGTCGCTATTTCTCGTTCGCGCGATAAATTACGCTCACTTCAGTTACTTTCGCGCAAAGGCGTTGGTATGCCAGTAACTGGCTTTGCGAGCAAACCAGATGATGTAAAAGACTTACTAGAAATGGTAGGCGGTGCACCTGTTGTAATTAAATTACTTGAAGGCACACAAGGCATTGGTGTTGTACTTGCTGAAACACGCAAAGCGGCAGAAAGTGTTATTGAAGCATTTATGGGCTTAAAAGCTAATATTATGGTTCAGGAATACATTAAAGAAGCAGGTGGCGCGGATATACGTTGTTTTGTACTAGGCGATAAAGTAATAGCAGCAATGAAGCGCCAAGCACAAGAAGGTGAGTTCCGTTCTAACCTTCACCGTGGTGGTAGCGCTACGTTAGTTCGCATTACTCCAGAAGAACGTAAAACGGCAGTAGCAGCGGCTAAATCAATGGGCTTAAACGTAGCGGGAGTTGATTTACTTCGCTCATCTCGTGGACCACTTGTGATGGAAGTTAACTCATCACCAGGTTTAGAGGGCATTGAAATAGCAACAGGTAAAGACATTGCAGGCATGGTGATTGATTTCATCGAAAAAAATGCTTCAAGTAAAGGAACAGCAACACGTGGCAAAGGTTAAAATTAACCGTCCTTTTACCTTATTAGGTGAAAGTGTAGGCGTAGGCGAGCGTAAAACACTTGCCTTAGAGGCAGCTAAACTTTATACCCATTCACCACTTAATATTCCTATTGAAGTGGTTAATGGTGTAATGGAGGGCCCTGTGCTTATGGTGTGTGCGGCGATCCATGGCGATGAACTAAATGGCGTAGAAGTTGTGCGTCAGTTAATTGCTAAAATAGACCCAAGCCAACTGCGCGGTACAATAATTGCTGTGCCTATTGTGAATGTGTTTGGCTTTATTCATAAATCGCGTTATTTACCAGACCGACGCGATATGAACCGTAGTTTCCCAGGTTCTGAGCGTGGCTCACTTGCTGGGCGTATGGCTTATATGTTTTTTAATCAAGTGGCAGTACATTGTACTCACATTATTGATTTACATACTGGCGCTATTCATCGAACTAACTTACCGCAAATTCGCGCTAATTTAGAAGATGAAGCAACGGCTGATATGGCTAAAGCATTTGGTACACCAGCGGTAATAAATGCGTCATTGCGTAATGGTTCATTACGAAGTGAAGCTGCAAACCTAGGTATACCGGTTATAACCTATGAAGCAGGTGAAGCACTGCGTTTTGATCCTATAGCTATTGCGGCAGGTGTGCAGGGTGTTGATTATGTTATGCGTCATTTAAAAATGATCCGTGGCAAGCGTCCTAAAAAGTTACCAGATCCTATCATTGCCGGTTCGACTAGTTGGATACGTGCAGAGGTTGATGGCATTGTGCGTGCACAAGTATCACTAGGTGAGCATGTGACTAAAGGGCAAGTACTTGCTTATATTAGTAGCCCATTAGGCGACTCTGAGCTTGAACTTTTAGCGCCCAAAGGCGGGATTGTTATTGGTCAGCAAACTATGCCATTAGTAAATGAAGGTGACGCGGTATTCCACCTTGCTTACTTTGCAAATGACAATAGTTTAGTAGAGCAGCAACTAGAGAACTTTATTGACGAGATAAACGATTTAGATGACGAGCTTAAAACAGCTGAACTAAATAACTAATAGCTAGGGCGTGTTTAACTTTGCGGATTGAAATTTGTTCAATCTAGGAGCGATTAAATCGCGGCGCGAGGTTTGTAACCTAGTGGGCTAAGTAAAAACCGAGTAACAAAGAGTTTATCGCCCCTAGGCAGAACCCGAAGGGCAGCGCATGTTTGGCATTTATGCTGCGTTATCGCCTATTTATGGGGAGTAACCACACTTCATAGGCTCTGCCTTGCCTAAAAACCAAACATACTGCTGCAAATTCAACCATCAAAGATCAACACGCCCTAGTCTTAATTGTGGTTAGTTAAAGCATTAAAAAGCCGCAGAAGTTAATTACTTACTGCGGCTTTTTTGTGACTAGTACTTTTTTAACTATGTTTTTTAGGGCCAATAATACGCTTTATAACGGGAGCTTTTGTTGGCTTTGGTTCTTTATTTAAAACCATGACAGGGCGTGTCACAAATAAATTATTAGGGTAAATTACACGGTGCCCATCAATATGCTCAAGTACTACATTCATTAAGCCCATTTCAACAATGCGCCCTTCAACATGATTTGCACCATCAATAATTCGTACCCAATAGCCAACACGGCAATCGTTTTGAATAAACATTAGTAAAAATGCGGTTAGGTTACTCAGTAATGACCAAGCGGCAAAAAGCGCTATGCCTAACATAGCGAATAAAGAGGAGCCTAAAACCAATAAGCCACGAAGCTCTATACCCCAAAATACTAAAACTAAACACAGCACGACAAAGGCGAGTATAATTTTTAGTAAGAGCTCTGCACGGTATTTTCGGTGTAAATCAACTTTCCCCTTAATTGCTTTTTCGAGTAATTTTTTGGTTATTTTTAATAGCAGAGGGAAAACCAAAATAGCGATTATAGTTACAATTAACTTATATTGTGATGCAAACAATTCTAAAACTTCTATTATTTCCACATTAGGTCCTGAACTTTCATAACAATGTAATTTAATGCAATTGGTATTAGTTTAACGTGTTTGTATTATTTAAAAAGTGTTTTTAACGCTTACTAGCCACTGTACTGAGTCTACGTCATCGTAGCTATCAACTGGGGCGGCAATATCAATGTGGATCATGGTTCCTGAATTTGCACGACTCGGTGCTAAACGAAGACCCACGCCTATATTTTTTAATACATGTGCGTTTTCACCATTATCTTTATCGTTAAACCATGCTCTGCCCACATCTACAAAAGCTGCGCCACCCACTTTAAATAGTTGTAGTAAATCGTACTCCCAGTAATAGCGCTTTTCTAGATTAACTAAAAAGCTGCGGTCGCCATGTTGATAATCCATAGGGTAACCACGCAGGCCTGTTTCGCCGCCTAAAGTAAGCTGTTGATCAGCAGTAAGGTTTTTTGCGTATTGCACGCGGGCTTTAACATACCAAGATTGGTCTTCACTGGTATTTAAATAATATTGTACTTGGCTGGTGGCCATAAAGTTTTCGAGTTTTTTCTGTTCTTTATTCCAATAGCCATCAATATCAGCACTAAAACGCCATAAGGTATTATCGTTAGTAAAGTGGGCTTTTTTAAAGTTAAAAGAATACACCGCGCGGCTGTCGTCATTACTTAATGATTCGTCTGAATAGCCAATTAAGCTTTTAATATTCCAACCTAAGTTTAAATCCTCAGTGCGAGATATACTGTCAAAATTGCGTACTTTTATGTAGTTATCTTCAAACCAATGGCCGCTTATAAAGGGATAACTTAAACTTCTGTCATCGGCAAGTGGTGCAAATGTAGTGTCTATAGCTTCAAAGGTATGCTGCTCGTCGGTATAACCTAAGGTTAAGCGCTGGGTCCAATTATTATCAAGCGCTTTAGAGTGTCCTATAAATGCACGGTTTAAATCAGTAGTTTGATCAAATTCGCTAAACTCTTCGCCGCGTTTATATAGTGACTCTTCGCGCTGCTCAGAATAGCTTAAAATACCGTAACTAAAAGGGGTATCTATCGCGTAAAATGGATAGGTTAGCTCAAGTAAATGGCGCTTGCCATCGCTGTTATCAGCGTACTCTAAACGGCCGCGGTAGCGAGTAGATAAAATATTAGGATCGTCGTAAACAAATAAATAACCGCTACGATCGCTGTCGGTCGTGCGTGACAAAGAAAGGCGCTTCCCCCAACCAAGCAGGTTTGATTCTCTAAAACCTATACTCGATTTATTTTCTCCGCCGCTACGGCTAAAGTTTACTTCAGGTAAAAGTGTCCATAAATCACGGGTAACCACTTCTACATTAACGTCACCGTCGCAGTTTTCGATTGCACTAATTTGTGCATCATATAAGTAGCTTTCTTTACGAAGTAAGCGCTCAGACTCTGCAAGCTTTTTAGCATCGTACTTGTCACCAGGGGAGAATAATAAAAGGTTATTAATCACATCGGGCTCTGTTTGAATATGAGCGCGGTTAGCAAATCGGAATAGGGCATTATTTTCCTCTTCAAGCTCAGTATTAAATACATTAAGTTGCTTGAGCTTTATTGAGGCTATTTTTGCGTTACTGTTACTATTTGTGAGGGATGTTTTGTCTTGGACTTCTCGGCGTAAGTTTTTATCTGTGCTTAAATCTGTCTGTTCTACAAGGCAGTTATCTGTTTTCATTGAAGATTGTTGTGCGAATGCATTAGGCACATAAGAGCTTATAACCGTTAAGCTAATACAACACTGTGCTATCCATTTCTTGTTCACCATTAAACCTCTTTACTGCTACGTAGCAAATGACTACCGTAATATCAGCTTACATCATTGTTATTATAATGTAAGTAAAAGGTATGGATTTTGAAACTAATTAATTGTTACTCATATTCACTTTTGTTAATAAGCAACCTGGTTTAGAACCGCCTGTGCGAGGGGTATTAAAAGCTAACTTAAATAAAATGCTAAAGCGGCTAATAAGTGCTCAGCTTCATGGCCTTCGGCATTAATCCAAATACTTTGGCTATAATGCTCATAGTTTAAATTAAAGGTTTGCTGATGATAGGTAAAGCGAACTTGATGGCGATCGGCACCTGCAGAATACTCGTTGAGTGTTACATCATCTGAGTGTAAAAATAGGGTACTCCACAGCTCAAAGTCTTCATCGTTTGGCGGCTCGACTGGTGTAATTAAAATGTATTTATGGGCGTGGTCATATTCTATTTGAGTCATAACTTTCTTAATTTGTAGCTAGGTAATTACGAATTGCAGTTAAGAATTCGCCGCCGTATTTATTTAATTTGGTAAAACCTACCCCCGACACTTTTAAAAATTCGCTGTCGTTTGTTGGCATAAGCTGCGCCATTTCGGCTAGCGTTTTATCATTAAATACCACATAAGGTGGTACATCATCGGCATCAGCAAGTTCTTTACGTAGTGCGCGCAGGCGAGCAAACAGTTTTTTGTCGTAATTAAATTGCGCTAATTTATCTTGATAAACGTGTTTGGCTTGCAGGCGTGGTTCGGCTAATTGCAGTGCGTACTCGCCTTTTAAAATTGCACGCGCGGCTTCGGTTAATCTAAGTGACGCACCTTGCGTTATATCTTGGCTAAGTAAGCCTTGATGAATAAGCTGGCGTAAAATACTGAGCCAAAATTCACTGCTTTTGTCTTTACCTATGCCGTAAGTACTTAGCTCATGATGATTGTTATCGCGTATGCGGCTAGTATTTGCACCACGTAGTAATTCAACAATGTAACCAAGACCAAAGCGTTGGTCAGCTCTATATACACACGAAAGTGCTTGCTGGGCGACTAAGGTACCATTAAAGCTTTTTGGCGGGTTTAAGCAAATATCGCAGTTGCCGCAAGGCTCGCGTTGATATTCACTAAAGTAATTAAGTAATATTTGCCTACGACAGGTCTGTGCTTCTGCAAAGCTTGCCATTGCGTTAAAGCGTTGTTCTTCTACGCGGCGGCGTTGTTCGTCGTCTATGTCTTCAAAAAAGCGTCTTACGCGGCCAATATCAGCTGGATCAAAGTACATTATGGCCTCAGCTGCGAGTCCATCTCGCCCAGCTCGACCTGTTTCTTGATAGTAAGACTCTATACTTTTTGGAATATCGTAATGCAGTACAAAACGCACGTTAGGCTTATTTATACCCATACCAAAGGCAACGGTTGCGACCACTATTTGAATATCGTCACGGGCAAAACCAGTTTGAACAAACTGTCGTTGCTCATTACTCATACCAGCATGGTAAGCGGCAGCGTTTAACCCTGCATCAGCCAATTTTTCGGCAATGTCGTCTACACGTTTACGGCTGGTGCAATAAATAATACCACTTTGGCTTTTTTGCTCTTTTAAGTAACGAAGCAATTGCACCATAGGTTTAAATTTTTCTTCTATGGTGTAGCGAATATTAGGGCGATCAAAGCTGCCAGTATGAATATAAGGCTGTTGTAGTTTTAATTGCTCAACTATATCAAAACGGGTGGCTTTATCGGCAGTTGCAGTTAGCGCCATCATGGGGACGTGTGCAAAACGCTGCTTTAATTCATTTAATCTAAAGTAATGAGGCCTAAAGTCGTGACCCCAATGTGACACACAATGCGCTTCGTCAATGGCAAATAAACTCACATTTAAATGCGATAAACGTTCTAAAAATTCGCGTTGTAATACTTTTTCAGGTGCCACATATAGAAGCTTAATTTGCCCCTGATGAAGCTGTTGATAGACTAATTGCTGCTCTTCTCGCGCTAAGCTGTTATTAACGTAAGCTGCTTTTACCCCAAGTGCTTGCAGTTGTGTTACCTGATCTTGCATAAGCGATATAAGTGGAGAAATAACAATAGTTACACCCTCAAGCACTAAAGCAGGAATTTGATAGCATACTGATTTTCCGCCGCCGGTAGGTAGTAATACCAGAGAGTCTTGACCATTAATAGCAGCGTCAATAACTGCTTTTTGACCGTCGCGAAATTCACTGTAGCCAAACACTTGTTTGAGGACAGTTTCGGGTTTACGCACTAGTGTGCTCGAAGAGGGAGTTGATGTATTCATTGGCGGGTATTTTAGTGGTTTTTTAGTGAGATGTCTTTAGCTGAGTTACTTAACCTTACCCCTATTGTAAGTAAATTTAACTCTGCTAGGGTCTGTTGATCTTTGCGGATTAAAATTTGTTCAGACTAGGGACTATTTAATCGCGGCGCGAGGTTTGTAACCTAGTGGGCTAAGTAAAAACTGAGCAACAAAGAGTAAATAGCCCCTAGGAAGAACCCTTTGGGCAGCGCCTGTTTGTCATTAATGCTACGTTATCGCCCATTTATGGGGAATAACCACACTACATAGGCTCTGCCTTGCCTAAATACCAAACAGACTGCTGCAAATTTAACCTTGAAAGATCAACAGACCCTAGTGTTGAAATAGCTTTTTAATATCAGGCTTATTTAAAATGACTTAACGAGAGCCTCGTAGTTTTGCTTAAGTTGTGCTTTACTCATCGTACCAGTTTAAACATAGAGAATAATAATGAATAAAGAAATGTTAATTGAACAAGTGGGCGCATTGTTTGTAAATGGCATGCCATTTAATCAGTTTTTAAATATCTCGGTTGAGTCACTTACTCCAGAGCAAGCAAAAATAAGTTTTCCTTGGCAAGACGTATTTATAGGAAACCCTGCGCAAAAAATATTACATGGTGGCGTTATTTCAGCCGTTCTCGACAACGTAGGAGGCATGCTCGCGGCAGCGAGTGTAATTGATAAGCTAACCGATATAGACATTAAGAGTGTACAGCAAAAGCTAGCAACCCTTGGCACTATCGATTTACGAACCGATTATTTGCGCCCAGGAAAAGGGGAGAGCTTTATAGCAAGTGCCACACTTATTCGCTCAGGCAATAAAGTATGTGTGTGTAGAATGGAATTGCATAACGAACAATCTGTTCAAATTGCTTTTGGAACTGGTACGTATTTAGTTGGATAAAACGCGCGTGGCAAGTAAACTAGCTGCCTTTTAAATCACTAAGTGTTTATTATGTCGATTGATACCGAGCAGCGTAAAGGTGCTATTTTTGCTTGTCTTGCTTTTTTTATGTGGGGTCTTGCGCCAATATACTTTAAGTTAATTCAGCATGTTACTGCCTTTGAAATTTTAATGCATCGGGTTGTTTGGTCGGTTGTATTTTTAGTACTGGTAGTAAGTGTTTTAAAGTATTGGGGCAAAGTAAAACGCATCATTGTTCAGCCTAAGCTTTTGCTTATGCTTGTTATTACCTCTGCGCTGCTAGGGTTTAACTGGGGTTTATTTATATGGGCTATAAATAATAACCATATGCTTGATGCGAGTTTGGGCTATTACATAAACCCTCTTTTAAATGTATTGCTGGGAATGCTCTTTTTAGGTGAACGCCTGCGTAAGTTTCAAGGCGTAGCAGTGGCACTTGCCTTTAGTGGTGTTGTACTGCAGTTAATTAGTTTTGGCTCGTTTCCGGTAGTGGCATTTTCATTGGCTATATCGTTTGCGCTTTATGGTTTAATACGTAAAAAGTTACCTGTTGAAGCTCTGCCTGGTATTTTACTTGAAGCACTTATATTACTGCCTGTTGCACTCATTTATTGGTGGTTAATGGTGCCGACACCAACTTCAAGCCTCCCAGCCAACGATTGGCATACTAATGCATTACTGATTAGTGCAGGTATTGTAACTACATTACCATTGCTGTGTTTTACCGGCGCCGCCAAACGCTTGCAGTACACTACACTGGGATTTTTTCAGTACATAGGGCCAAGCCTAATGTTTATATTGGCAGTGGTGTTTTACGGTGAAGTGTTTGACGCAGAACGTTTAGTAACGTTTGCATGTATTTGGAGTGCGCTAGCTATTTTTAGTTGGGACTCTTACCATCAATCACGCAAACGTAAAAAAGCGGCTATTACAGCCGCAGAAGTATAATTAACCTAATAGAGCTGTTAGCTAACTACTTTATTACGACCAGATTCTTTAGCGTCGTAAAGCTTTAAATCGGCCTGTTTTAATAGTTCATCAATTTTATAAACAGGCCCGTTTGAAAAACCAATAGATATAGTAAATTTGATTTTTTCTTTACTAAACTCTTGGCTATTCGCCTCTATAAAGTACCTAAAACCTTCAAGTCTTTTTAGCGCTTCTTGTTTATCCGCATTTGCAAAGTAAACGGCAAACTCTTCACCACCTAAACGGGCTACTAAATACTTTTTAAAATATTTGCTAAAGCAAATGGAGAGCCCTTTTAATACTTCGTCGCCAACATCGTGTCCGTATGTGTCGTTAATCGCTTTAAAGTGATCAATATCAAGCATCGCTAAAGCACCATCACCTTTAGCACGTTTAATTTTCTTTAGTGATTTTTCAGCTTTTTCGAAAAAGTAACGGCGGTTTGGTAAATTAGTAAGGTAATCAGTATTAGCCTGTCGTTTTATGGTGGCCATAAGTTCTAACATATCGACGTTTTGGCTAAGTCTGCAATAAAACTCTTCATTATTAAAAGGTTTATGCAGGTAATCGTTTGCGCCATTTTTTAAAAACAAAGTTGATAAATCAGACGAGTCTGCGGCTGAAATACCTATAATCACTTTTTCATCGTTGTCATATAAACGGCGAATTTCAGTGCATAGTTCATCACCATTCATGTTTGGCATTTCGTTATCAGTAATAATTACCGATATATCCGAAGATGTTTCAAGTATAGCCAGTGCTTCTATACCGTCTTCAGCTTGTAGAGTTTGATATTTATGGCGTGCAAGCAAGCTGCATATATAAGTACGTGTGGATGCGGAGTCATCAACAACGAGCACTTTTACATTTTCGTTGCGAGTTAATCTAAGTAATTGTCTTTCAAGGTATTGATATGCTTGTTTGTTTTCTTTAATGATGTAATCGATGATTGGATATTTTTCGACTGTATCGCGGGTTTGTTTATCAATATTACCCGTCATTACAATGGTTGGAATGTCAGCCTTAACAGTACACGGTACTGCTTCACCTGATGGGGCATCAGGTAATATAAAGTCAACTACAGCGCAAAAGTAGCTATTTTTACCTATTAGCTCTTTTGTTTGTGCTAATGACTCTGCTATATCAACTTCATAACCTGCTTTAAGCGCGATGTGCTTTTGCACTCGCGCCATTGCAGGTGTATCTTCAACTATTAGTATTTTTCGCGTCACGTAACAACCTTGTTTATATTTTGCAAAATTATTTGCTTATACAAGTTGTAACTGTTAAAACGCAAAAAAGCAAACAACTTAAGTACTTACAGATTATCCGCTTCTGAATAATACTCTTGGCTAATCGGTGCCGGCCCTGACATTTTTGAGCGGCCAAATAAAGTATGAAACTTAGTTTTACAGGTCGTTAGCTTTAAGTATTTTACCCAAGCACGTTCGATTGGGTTAGTAGGTTCTTGTGAGCCAGTTACTACTGCTACAAACTGTTCTTGATGTTCGTTTTGCGGCTCAATTGTTTTACTGTATAAGCCTCTTAAAACAACACCGTGTTGTTCTAATATACTGGCTTCTAATAAGGTGAAGTTTCCGCTGCGGCTAAAACCACGTGGAAAATTCTGATCATCATAAAATTGACGTTGGCTAACAAATGCTTGGCGTAGTAATGAAATGTTATTGCTCATAGCTTTATCCTCATACCCTATTAATTAGCTGGAGTATGATGCAAGTTTGGCAATTTATTAAACAAATTATTTTTATCGTGAGGATAAAAAATTGGATATCGATTTATTAAAAACATTTGTTGAAGTAGTGCGTACGCGTCACTTTGGTAAAGCGGCCGAAAACCTTTATATTACGCAGTCTGCAGTGAGCTTTAGAATTCGCCAATTAGAGCAAGGGCTTGGTGTTAATTTGTTTATTCGCCAGCGTAATAATATTCAACTTACAGCACCTGGCGAGCGCTTATTACCGCACGCACAAATGATTATTACGGGCATGCAGCGCGCCAAAGTCGATGTTGCACTTGCCGACAATATGCATAAGCAAATTAGCTTAGCAGGAACGCCTAATATTTGGGATGCTTTTTTACAGTTTGGTATAACAAATATTGTATCGGCGATGCCGGGCGTGTCGTTGGTTGCAGAAGTTAAAGCACAACAAGAGAGCACTCGACTTTTATTAGAGCGTACTCTCGATTTGGCAATATTATTTGATCCGCCAAAAGTAGATGAATTAGTGGTAGAGCGAATTTGTGAGTTGCCAATCATTCCAGTAAGCGGATACGACACCGCAACGAACGAAAACTTTTTTGATAATCAATATGTGTATGTTGATTGGGGAACTACTTTTTCTCTTTGGCATGCGCGTCAGTTTACAGGAAAAACGCCACCTTACTTTAGAACCAGCACGGGACGTATTGCACTTGATTTAATACTGCAATGTGGTGGTAGTGCATTTATACCTCAAGTATTGGTTGAAGGGCATTTAGAAAAAGGTGAGTTGTTTCATGTTAAAGGGGTAGAAAACACCTCAAGAGACGTATTTATAGCGTATCACAGAGACAACGAGCAAAAAGAGCTAATAGAAACCTTAGTTAATTTACTTTCGAAAATGACGCCAAGCTTGTCATTAAAGCAAGATAAGTAAGTACGACCACTTACTAGGCTTTCATGTTATTTTGATTTCACATTTAATGCATTTTTATTAACAAAAAAAGACATTAATATTTCCGTTGTAATATTACTGTCATTTATGAATGACAAAATGCAGCAGTTTTGAAAATTAGTCTTTTGTGATTATCCAAGGAAATAACATGAAATTTGTAAAATCGAGCTTATGCTTAGCACTATTAAGTGGTTTATCTTTTAATGCACTTGCCGACGTAGACATTTACGGTAAAGCGAATGTAACAGTGCAATCATCTGATGATGGCGAAGGGTCTTTTACCGAGATAAAAAGTAATGCATCTCGTCTTGGTGTTAAAGGTTCTGAAAAAATAAATGATAGTTTAGAAGCGGTATATAAGTTTGAGTTTCAAGTTGATGTGTCTGATGCTGATTCAAAAGGCGATAACGACGACAATATTTCTGCGCGTAACCAATATGTTGGTTTAAAAGGTGCGTTTGGTCAGGTTGTAATTGGTCGTAACGATACTGCGCTTAAGCAATCTCAAGGTAAGTTAGATTTATTTAACGATCTTGAAGGCGACATTAAAAATGTATTTAAAGGTGAAAACCGCTTAGGAAATACAGTTAGTTATTCATCAAACTCATACGAAGGCTTTAAAGTACTTGCTACTTTTGTAGCTGAAGATGATGTAGACGCTGATAACGGTTACTCAATGGCGGTGACATACGGTGACGTGGCACTTAAAAAGAGCGCGGTATACGCCTCTATTGCAGCCGATAGTGAAGTAAATGGCTACGACGTAGTGCGTGCATCAATCCAAGGTAAAGTTGAAAACTTTAAATTGGGCGCAATGTACCAAACACAAGAAGCAGTAGATGGCAGCGCAGAAGCGGATGGTTACTTGCTAAATGCTGCTTACAGCATGGGTAACAACACATTTAAAGTGCAATACCAAGATATGGACTTTGACGACAGCGACGATAAGTCAGCAATTTCAGTTGGTCTTGATCACAAATTAAATAAAAATATTAAAGTATTTGGTTTTTATTCAAGCTTCGATATGGACAACAACGTTGACCAAGACTACGTAGGCTTAGGTATGGAATACAAGTTTTAACTATTCGCTAAATTAGTTAAAACACTCTCTTTTTAACCGCGCTCTTTTGAGCGCGGTTTTTTTTGCTTTAAATTATTTACCCGCCCATAATAGACCCTCATTTGGAATGAGGTGCAAATCCTCAACTATTCCCGTAACTGTAATTAGTACAACGCTTTAAGTCAGATACAAATGAGCAATACCAATCAGCATAAATATTTGAACAATTTAACGAATTAAATTTATCGCTTAATAGGTTCTATATCTAAATAGATTGGTATAATTTTTTAACGAGCGGGTTTACTCATTTTTATTAATGCACTAGTTATTGTTAGCTGTATTGTTAGTGAGTACACGCCTACCAAGGACTCACTGTTGCACACTAAATCAGCGCTAAACACGCCTTTACTTAACGTTAAAAATGTTTCGTGGGGGATTGCCAATAAAAGCATTTTAAATAATATTAATTTGCAAATATCGCCAGGTAAATTTGTGGGTTTAATAGGCCCAAATGGGGCGGGTAAGTCGAGTTTGCTGCGTTGTTTATATCGTTTTAACCGGCCAATATCAGGGCAGGTTACTTTTAATAACCACGATATTTGGCAACTTAAAAGTGAAGATTATGCAAAGCAAGTCGCTGTGGTACTTCAAGAAACACCTTCGCAATTTAACTTAAGCGTATTTGATGTTATTGCACTTGGGCTTACGCCTCATAAATCGCTATTTAGCTCAATAACTAACATTGATAAACAAAAAATCATTCAAGCAATCAATACAGTCGGGTTGGAAGATCATAGTGATCAAAGCTTTGAGTCGCTCTCAGGCGGTGAAAAGCAACGTGCCTTGATAGCCCGCGCCATAGTCCAGCAACCTCAACTGTTAATAATGGACGAGCCAACTAGCCATTTAGATGTTAAATACCAAATACAGGTTATGGAGCTTGCTAAATCGTTGGGTGTAACGGTATTTGCATCGTTTCATGATTTAAACTTAGCCTCTGCAATGTGCGATGAACTAGTGGTTATTAAAAATGGTGAAATTACGCATACAGGCACGCCAACTGAGGTATTAACCGAAAGCATGTTAGGCGACGTTTTTGGTGTCTGCGCCCAAGTAAATGACCACCCGCAAATATCGAAGTCGGGAAATAGCATCCCTCATATCACTTACTTTTATGGTTACAAATAATATGAGCGCAGTTAATAATCGCCACTCATTTGCGCTTTTTATAAGTGCTGCAGCTGCTTTATTTAGCTTATTTGCAGCACTTAGTTTTGGTGCAGTAGAGACCTCACTTCAAGACGTACTTAATAGCTTTTTACTCTCAAATGATGCGTCTTTTAATACGCGTATTATTTTTGAACTAAGAATGCCACGCACATTACTCGCCTTTTTAGCTGGCTCTGGTTTAGCAATTGCGGGGCTTATTTTACAAACGGTAACGCGTAACCCTTTAGCCGATCCTTACTTATTTGGTATATCGTCGGGTGCCTCATTTGGTGTGGTGTTACTTATGGCATTAGCAGGCATTAGCGCAGGCTTTATGCTATCGGCAGCAGCACTGCTGGGCAGCTTACTCGCTATGAGTTTATTAATACTTATTGCAGGTAGGCAGCAAAGTGCACAGGTAGAATCAATGTTATTAGCTGGTGTTGCTCTGTCGTTTTTATTTAGTGCGTTTACCAGCTTGTTGCTTTATTGGAGCGACCCTCAGGCGGTAGCCGCTATTTTATTTTGGACACTGGGCAGCTTCGCTCGTGCGCAGTGGGCTACGCTTTGGTTACCTTTATTGGTAATTACATTGTGTACGTTTGTAATGCTGAGCTATAGAAGGCAGCTCAATGCCATGTTACTTGGCGATGAAAGCGCAATTACATTAGGTGTTAGGGTCCAGCGCTTTAGAATACTTATGCTGGTTTTGAGCTCATTAATTACCGCTGTGCTGGTAGCTATGTGTGGTGGTATTGGGTTTGTAGGATTAATGGTACCGCACATTGTGCGCTTTTTTATATCCCAAGGCACCATCGCGGGATTGCTAGTAACCAGCTTAGTGGGCGGTACATTTATGGTGTGGGTTGATGTACTTTCGCGCTCATTGCTAAAAAACCAAGAATTGCCCGTAGGTGTTATAACCGCTGCTATTGGTAGCGTGTTCTTTTTGAGTTTATTGTTTTTTAGAAAGCGAAGGGTGTAATTCCATGAAAACCTTAATGGTGCAAGGCACTACTTCCGACGCAGGTAAAAGTACCCTAGTTGCAGCCCTTTGCAGGGTATTTGCTAAGCGAGGGGTAAAGGTTGCGCCTTTTAAACCACAAAATATGGCACTTAATAGCGCAGTAACAAAAGATGGTGGCGAAATTGGTCGTGCGCAAGCTTTGCAAGCAATAGCAGCTAAAGTAGAGCCCGAAATAGACTTTAATCCTATTTTACTTAAACCTAATAGCGATACGGGCGCACAAGTGATTATTCACGGAAAAGCCATTAGTAATATGGAAGCGGGTAAATATCACGACTATAAAAAAGTGGCGATGGATGCAGTAATAACCTCACATAACCGCTTAGCTAAATGCTTTGATTTACTCCTTGTTGAAGGGGCAGGTAGCCCTGCTGAAATAAACCTGCGTGAAAACGATATTGCCAATATGGGTTACGCCGAAGAGGTAGATTGTCCTGTCATTATTATTGCCGATATTGATAAAGGTGGTGTGTTTGCACATTTGGTAGGTACGCTTGCGTTGTTAAGCGAGTCAGAACAGGCGCGTGTAAAAGGCTTTGTTATAAACCGCTTTAGAGGCGATGTAGGTTTGCTGCAAGGCGGGCTAGATTGGCTTGAAGAATACACAAACAAACCCGTGCTTGGCGTATTACCTTATTTGCACGACCTCGCGCTTGATGCTGAAGACGCTGTTGCAATTGATAATAACGTAACCAACGCCACAATTAATATTGCAGTGCTACTTGTTCCCCACATTAGTAACCACACCGATTTTGATGCACTGCGTTTGCACCCAAACATTAATATAAATTATGTGCGCCATACCCAAACGATCCCAGACGTTGATCTGATAATTCTCCCTGGCAGTAAAAATGTGCTGGGCGATTTAAATTTTTTGAAAAATGAAGGCTGGGACACTCAAATTAAGCGCCACTTACGCTATGGTGGCAAAGTACTTGGCATTTGTGGCGGCATGCAAATGCTGGGCAATACAATCAACGATCCCGATGGTATTGAGTCGTCATTAAAGCAAGTGAATGGGCTTGCTCTATGCGACTTTGAAACCACGCTGACAGCACAAAAAGTATTAACTAAAATAACCGCTACACTGCTTTTAAATAACCAATCAACACCCTGTAGTGGTTACGAAATACATGCAGGAATTAGCCAAGGTGCAGCGCTTGATAAGCCATTTTTAACCTTTGATGAAAACCACCCACATGGTTTTACGTTTGATGGCTTTATTAGCGATGATAACGCCATTGCGGGCACCTATTTACATGGTTTATTTGATGAAGCCGATGCTACATCGCAAATTTTAAAATGGGTAAAACCAAGCGCCTCAATTAATCCAATTAGTATTGCCACTCATCGCGAGCAGCAGTTAGAACGATTAGCAACCATGTGCGAAACGCATTTAAATATACAGCAAATTATCTCGATTTATGAAGGGCACAATAATGACTGAACAAAACAACGATAAGCACAAGCAGCGCCAACAAAAAGTAAAAGAACAAGTGGATGCGCGCGTTGCTGCAGCACAAGATGTAAAAGGTATTTTTCAGGTAATTACCGGCAATGGTAAAGGTAAATCAACCTCGGGTTTTGGCGTTGTAGCACGCTGCGTAGGGCATGGTAAAAAAGCAGCCGTTTGCCAATATATTAAAGGTACATGGGAATGTGGCGAGCGTAATTTATTACAAGGTGCAGGCGTTGAGTTTGTTGTAATGAACACCGGTTTTACCTGGGATACGCAAAATAAAGAAGCCGATACCGCAGCCGCCCAAGCAACATGGCAAGAGTCAAAACGCATGCTTGCAGATAGCAGTATTGATTTAGTATTACTCGATGAGCTTACGTATATGGTGACCTACGGCTACGTTGATTTAGATGAAGTGGTAACAGCGCTTAATAACCGCCCGCCAATGCAGTCAGTTATTATTACCGGGCGTGCAGCGCACCGTACTTTAACCGACCTTGCCGACACCGTAAGCGAAGTACGTAATGTAAAACACGCATTCGACTCAGGCATAAAAGCGCTAGAAGGGTTTGATTACTAATGTTTAAAGCGCTTTTTATTGGGCTGCTGCTTTTTAGTGTATTGGGTGATGCACTTGCAGAGCAGACCAAGGATTCTAAAAAACTGCGCATAATCGCGCTTGCACCACATATAGTCGAAAACCTATTTGCCATAGGAGCGGGCGATAATATTGTGGGCACGGTTGATTACGCCGACTATCCTGCTGAGGCTAAAAGTATTGAGCGCATAGGCGGTTATTACGGTATCTCACTTGAAAAAGTGTTGGCGCTTAAACCTGACTTAGTAATTGCGTGGAAAAGCGGAAATCAAAGCGAAGATTTAGCTCAAATAGAGCGCCTGGGTATAAAAGTATATTTGAGTAATCCCACCACAATCGCTGGTGTAGCCGATGAATTACTTACTTTTGGTGAATTTACAGGGAACATTAAGCAAAGCCAGCAAGCGGCAAATGCATTTAAACATAAGCTAAATGGTATTGTTAAAAACCAACAAGATAAAAAAAATATTACCGGGTTTTATCAGTTATGGGCTGAGCCCATGATGACAGTAAGTAAAAATACATGGATAAGCCAACTGATTGAAACATGCCATGTAAGCAATGTATTTGCACAGAGCGTTACAGATTACCCGCAAATTAGTATCGAAAATGTCATTGTTACTAAGCCACAAGTTATTATTATCCCTGATGAAAAATCAAAAACACCACAGCCGGTTGTTAATTGGCAAAAATGGCCAGAAGTGCCAGCAGTTAAAAACGATCAATTTATTAGCGTAAATGCTGATTTATTACATCGTTTTACTCCGCGGATGCTAGATGGACTCGCGGATATGTGTGATAAAATAGACGCATCACGTAAACAGATTAAGAGTACACAATGAGCGATTGGGCTACATTTTTAGAAAGTGAATTACAGCAACCTTACATGCAGGAAACGTTAGAGTATGTGGCTAATCGCCGCAATGAAGGTGTTGCTGTTTATCCGCCTGAACCTCAAGTATTTAGTGCTTTTGATGCCACAGCACTAAATGACATCCGCGTTGTAATTTTAGGACAAGACCCATACCACGGAGAAGGGCAAGCGCATGGCTTGTGTTTTTCGGTATTGCCTGATGTAAAAAAGCTGCCGCCGTCGCTTAAAAATATGTACAAAGAGTTAGCTACCGATATCAGCGGTTTTGCTGTTCCTGAACACGGGTACCTGCAAAGTTGGGCAGATCAGGGTGTATTTCTACTCAATACAGTATTGACCGTTGAGCAAGGGCAAGCGCATTCTCACAAGCATTTAGGATGGAAGCAATTTACCGATAATGTAATAGCGCATATTAATAAGCACTGCGAAGGTGTGGTATTTATTTTATGGGGTGCACATGCACAAAAAAAAGGTAAAGGCATAGATAGCGCTCGCCATCATATTTTAAAAGGGCCGCACCCATCGCCGCTTTCGGCGCATAGAGGCTTTTTTGGTTGTCAGCATTTTTCAAAAACGAATGAGCTATTACAAGCCCAAGATGAAAAACAGATTAACTGGCAGGTGTAAATAACCTGGGCTCTGAATAATAAATTTATCTCATGCAGCTCTTTTCAGCGCATTAAAAAAGGCTTCCATATTATGGAAGCCTTTTTGTTTAGTTGGGGCGTATTGAATTAAAAATCGAGCTCTTCAATCGCAATACTGTCTGCAAAGTAGTCTAGTTCTTGTAGTTCTTTACGTAGGCGTTGTTTGTCTTTTATTGCTTCTATTTCACGCCATTTTCTTTTTTTATTTTTCTGGGAGGTTTTCCTTGTTGTATCTGGTCCTTCTAATATCTCTAATATATCGTTTAGGCTATCCATGAACTTCTCCTATTGATTTTATTGACCTCAAGAATACCTATACCACAGGCATAACTAAAATAGAACAAAAAAGTGACAGTTATGTTACGGGGATGTGATGAGTTGATGAAGGTTTATACGAAGATTATATAGAGGAGTAGCGTATTTTAGGCATAAAAAAACGCCGCTATTGCGACGTTTTTTAAAACACGATTATAGCAAATTACATTGCTTTAAAGCGCGCTTCTAGTTGTTCTTGTGCATCAGCAAAAGAGCGAATACCTTCAGCTAGTTTTTCAGTAGCCATAGCATCTTGGTTATGTAACCAACGGAACTGCGCTTCTGTAAGTGGCTCTGGTTTTGGCTCTTGTGGAACATCGCTTTCAAGCAAATATTCTTGTGCGCCTTCAAGGTTGCCTAAATCTTCTAAAAGATTAGGGCTAATAGTTAGCTTGTCACAACCTGTAAGTGCAATAATCTCGCCTGTATTACGGAAACTTGCACCCATCACAACTGTTTTGTAGTCATGGCGTTTGTAAAATTCAAAAATGCTGCGTACAGACTGAACACCTGGATCTTGTAGCGGATCTGTTGGTTTTTCCATACCGTTAGCAACGTGCCAATCTAAAATACGACCAACAAATGGCGAAATTAGAAATACGTTTGCATCGGCACACGCGCGAGCTTGGGCATCGCTAAATAATAAAGTAAGGTTACATTTAGTGCCTTCTTTTTCTAGCTGCTCAGCGGCTTTAATACCTTCCCACGTAGACGCTACTTTAATTAAAATTTTGTCTTTGCTTACACCTTCTTTTTCGTAAAGGCTAAGTAGGGTATGTGCTTTATCAATTGTAGCTTGTGTATTAAACGAAAGGCGTGCATCTACTTCAGTAGAAATATAACCTGGTACAATCTCGCTAATTTCTTTACCAAGTAATACGGCAAAGTAATCACATGCTAGTTCAAGTTGTTTAGCAGGCTCTTGCTCGGTTTCTTTTGCGTAGCTCCAAGCTTTATCTAGGTAAGGCTTATATGCTTCAATCTCGCTCGCTTTTAATAAAAGTGACGGGTTTGTAGTTGCATCTTCTGGTTGATGCTTTTTAATAGCTTCAATATCACCAGTGTCGGCCACAATAGATGAATGTTGTTTTAGCCTTTGTAGAGCTGAAGTCATTTGCTTTCCTCATTCCAAGCAAGTTAAAAGAAAAATCTAATCACTCTTAATATATACAATCCATACTGCAACAGTGTGACAATGCTTGATAGGTCTTATGTCCTTATCAATAAAAAAACGGCAATGCATGGGTTATTAAGAGAGGATTTATTTAAACAAAACGTGCTTTTCGTTTCATTTAATGTTGAAATTGACACTAAATAAATTACAAGTCAATAGCTAACTATGATCACTGTTATTTCACCTGCAAAAAATCTTGATTACGAAACGCCACCCGCAACAGACAAGTTCACTCAGCCTGAATTACTAGAGCACAGCGAAGAGCTCATGAAAGTATGCCGTGAACTAACACCAGCGCAAATTGGCAGTTTAATGAAAATTAGCGATAAGCTTTCTGGACTTAACGCTGCGCGCTTTAGCGAGTGGGCACAACCGTTTACACAAAATAATGCTAAACAAGCCGCACTTGCCTTTAATGGCGATGTATATGGCGGTTTAGATGCAAGTACGCTTAAAGCTAGCGAGCTTGATTACGCACAAAACCATTTGCGTATTCTCTCGGGTTTATACGGGTTATTAAAACCACTTGATCTAATGCAAGCTTACCGTCTTGAAATGGGCACCAAGCTTGAAAACTCGCGTGGCAAAAACTTATACGAGTTTTGGGGCAGCGTAATAGCGAACAAACTAAACGACGTATTAAAAGCACAAGACGCGCAATACTTAGTTAACCTTGCTTCAAACGAATACTTTAAAGCGGTAGATAAAAAAGCATTAAATGCGCAAATTATTACCCCACACTTTAAAGACTGTAAAAACGGTCAATACAAAGTAATTAGCTTTTACGCTAAAAAAGCACGCGGCATGATGGCGCGCTACATTATCGAAAATAAAGTAACGCAGTTAAGCCAACTTAAAGAGTTTAAGGTAGCAGGTTATTACTTTAGCCCTGAGGCAACAGTTAAAGAGCTTGAGCCGGTATTTATGCGCGACGAACAAAATTAGGTTTATAAGCTTAAATAAAAAATTTAAAAGCCATGCATTGCATGGCTTTTTTGATGTTGGCGTTATATTTGCAATCTCATCTAATATTAATGAGAACACTAATTAAATAGGTGCAAATAAAATGATCAGCATTCCGTCAATTGACGAAGCCGAAAAACTAATAGAAGAAAAGCTCGGAGGGTGGTTTGATGTTGTAATAAGCCATATCCCTAATTTTATAGTTGCGATACTGATCGCAATTGTGTTTTCAATATTGGCGCGCTTTGCTGGCAAGCTGATGAAAAACATATTACGCCGCTCTCTCGACTCAACACAAATTGCCGACTTAATGGCGTCAATTTTTAAAGTTATTGTGTTGTGTATAGGTTTATTTATAGCGCTCGATTTTGTTGGGCTAAAAGGCACCGTAACTTCGTTACTTGCTGGTGCGGGTATTGTGGGTTTAGCCATTGGTTTTGCGTTTCAAGACATGACCGAAAACCTAATTGCTGGTATAGCAATGGGTGTACGTAAGCCATTTAAAACAGGTGACGTAATAGAAACCGATGATGTGTTTGGTTCAATACATTCTATAAACCTACGTAACACGCTAATAGAGAGCTTTTACGGGCAGTTAATACTGGTACCAAACAAAGTATTATTTAGGAACGTACTAAAAAACTACACCACTTTAGGTGTTAGGCGCATAGAGGTACCCGTAGGTATTTCGTACGGCGACGACATAGAAAAAGCAAAAGACGTCATCGTCGAAAAAATAAATGAATTTGATTTCGTAATACGTAAAGACGAAACCGCAGTATACGCCGAAGGTTTTGGTGACAGCAGCATTAACTTACTGGTATGGTTTTGGATTAAATACCCAGGCGAGCCTGACTTTATGACGGTACGCCACAAAGGTGTTGTTGCCGTTAAGCAGGCACTTGATGAAGCTGATATTAGTATTCCATTCCCAATTCGTACTTTAGATTTTGGTATTAAAGGCGGCGAAAAACTCGATGCCATGATAAGCGATAAAATAAGCCAGCAATCATCAAATAAAGACAGTGGTGAGGGGACTGACTCTAACCAAAGTGAGTAATTTAGTTAAAGCTCATTAGGCAAAAGCATTGGGAAATAGTTACTTACCAACAGCGCGTTTTTACAGAGTAAAATTGCGCTGTTGGTTTTTATAAACGGATTATTAGCCAAAAGTTAAATACCTAGTGTTGTGTCTATTGAATATCAATGCTGATCAGTTCTCTGACTATAGGAGTGTTTAATAAGTAAAAGTAGTGTTTATCCACCGACTTCTTTACTACCTTTGCAGCATACTTTGGAATAGCACCCCCATCTATTTCAATAACTAAATCATCCTCTTTCAGTCCCGCTCGATCGGCTGAAGAACCTGTGTAAACCTTTACAAAATTAA
Organism: Pseudoalteromonas sp. MelDa3; assembly: GCF_002863625.1. Lineage (NCBI taxonomy): Bacteria > Pseudomonadati > Pseudomonadota > Gammaproteobacteria > Alteromonadales > Pseudoalteromonadaceae > Pseudoalteromonas > Pseudoalteromonas sp. MelDa3. Next base: position 25,389 of record NZ_PJBR01000006.1, read on the forward strand.
CTGAGTTTATTTCAAGGCTAAAAATCAGAGATAGCCACGCTAGCATCAAATCCAAATCACTCTTCTTCAGCATTACAAAAACTGAATATAAACAATAGTGTAAAAATTAGGGTGTCATTTTTAGCTTCTTTTTACGCATAACAAGTTCGTAGAGTTGCGCGCTTATATTTATAAGTTAAACAGTAACCAAACGATCTGTTGGTTCAATTGTTTAGATAGCTGTACTAAAACGAGGATGGTGACTAATGCTGATGTAACTTGTTCTATTAGCCAAGCCAGTAGTATGTTTGGTATTAGTGGGGCTATCGCTTTGGTGGGAGGAATAATTGCATTACATAGGTTTTATTTTATCTTTGTACTCAACAGCTAAACTCGCCTTAAACAGGGTATAAAAAAGCGCAGCTTGTGTTGGAGTAACAAGCCGCGCTTATGAATTAGTTATACAAATAAGTTTATGTGGTGCGTATTAAATAACGCTAATTTTATTACGAATGATTTTTACGCCATCCATATTTTCTAAAAACTTTTGAGCTAGTGCGCGCTGAAAACCAGTTTGTGCTTCACCATATAAATCTACTTCACCATTTTTTACCTGCACACGAATATCACTTAACGCTAGGTTAGGATTAGTTCGTAGGGTGTTGGTGATAGCTTGTTGTAAGTTAGGTTGAGTGGCTACACTGCTTACTACGGCCATGTTGGTTGCTGCACTTACCTTTGTAGCGCAAGCTAATAAAAATAAACAACAAAATGATACTAAAGCGATAGTTAACTTGAAGCGGTTCATAACTTAATCCTTACATTACGGTGAATAGTGCAGCCACAATATGGAAATTCCATCGGCTAGGTTATCTTTGTAGTTACAATTTCGGTGCCAATATTAACGCTATGAAATATAAGGGGATTTTATTAAGTGGGAATTCAGGTGGGCAAAAATTACATTTAAATGAGTATGAGTTACATGCTTGGGTTACATATGTAACAGGTACAAGTGACAGAGCTATAAAGCTTGCATTAAAAAGCCGACAAAAGCCGGCTTAGTATAAAAATGTTTTAGGTTACTTTTTCTTTTTAACCTTAGCCTTTTTCTTGGCTTTCATTTTTACTGGATCTTTACGCTTTTTAGCAGGTGGCTTAGCTTCTTTATGCTGTGGCTCGACACCTCTAATTACACGGCGTTTTAATTTTTGTTCAACGTAGCGCTCTACTTTATATAAAATACCAATATCGTGTGCTTCAACTAGCGATATTGCTATCCCTTTTTTACCAGCACGGCCAGTACGACCAATACGGTGTACATATACGTCGGCAGTACGCGGCATATCAAAGTTAATAACGTGGCTGATATCAGATACGTCAATACCACGTGCAGCTACGTCGGTAGCAACTAATATGCTTGTTTTGCCACTGTGGAAGTTTTCCATGGCTTTCATACGTTTGTCTTGTGGCATTTCGCCGCGTAACCACGCTGCTTTTACATCGTTAGTTGTAAGTTCGCCAATCAATGTTTCTAAGCGTTCGCGAGTTTTAACAAACACAATCGCTTTAGTTACGTCAGGATTTTTTAGCGTATTAACTAATAATTCAAGTTTGTGATGATAATCGTCGGCTAAATGTACCCATTGGTGAATTTTAGCCTTTTCTTTACGTGACGATTCGGCTTCTAATAGAGCTGGGTCGTTTAATGTTTTTTCAGCAAACCTTTCTACGCTGTCACCTTCAAGTGTTGCTGAGAATAAAAAACATTGGCGACGATTTTTAGCTTCGTCACAAATACGGCTCATTTCCTTTTTAAAACCCATATCTAACATGCGATCTGCTTCATCAATAATAAGCATTTCTACATGTTCAGCATGAAAGTTTTCGGTTTCTAGGTATTCCATTAATCGACCTGGTGTGGCGATTAAAATATCGTTATTTTTTTCAAAAATTTCTTTATGCGTGCCGTAGTTAATACCGCCTGTTACTACACCAATTTTTAGGTGTGTGCGTTTAGCTAGCAGTTCACATTGTTCATGAATTTGATAAGCCAGCTCACGAGTTGGGGTCATAACGAGTACGCGCGCAAAACCAGGGTCACGACGTGGGAAATCCAGTAAGTACTGAATAGCCGGAATTAAAAATGCCGCTGTTTTACCTGTACCAGTAGGCGCAGATGCTAAAATATCGCGCCCCTGTAGTGCTTCAGGAATAGCTTGTTGTTGAATGCTGGTTGGCGTCTCGTAGCCCATTTTATTAATGGCATCGAGTAGCTTGTTATCAAGATCAAATTCAGAAAATTGCATAGAGTGTCTAAAATAAGGGACAATTACCCTGATTATACGCGCTATGCTGCGCTTGGTGAATGAAAAGGTGAAAAAATGTCTGGTTTTGTATTTAAACAATTTAAAGTTGAACACGACCACTGTGCAATGAAAGTTTCTACCGATGGCATTTTGCTTGGTGCATGGGCTAATTTAAGCGGCGTAAAGTCATTACTTGATATAGGCACCGGCACCGGCTTACTAGCACTAATGTGTAAGCAGCGCAGTAATGAGCTTGATATAACTGCGGTAGAAATTGACGAAAGCGCCTATACCCAAGCATTACAAAATGTAGCTAATAGTCCGTGGCCAACTATAAGTATTACGCACCAAACTATTCAGCGCTTTAGTAGTGAAGTTAAATTTGACGTGGTTATCTCTAATCCACCGTATTTTAATCACAGTTTAAAAGGCGATAATGCTGCGCGTAATGCCGCACGCCATACCGACGGATTAAGTTTTGAAGAGTTAATTAATGCCTTTAAACATTTAAGCCATAGTGGTTCCCGCTTTAGCTTAATACTCCCAAGCGTTGAAGGCGCATTATTTATTGAGCTTGCTATTCAAAATGGGCTTTATTTAAATACTCATTGCCAAGTAAAATCCACGCCCAACAAAGATATTAGCCGCAGTTTAATGACATTTAGCTACGTAAAAAGCGATATAGAATCATCAACCCTGTGTATTAGAAACTTAGATAATACCTACACTGCTGATTATATAGCCCTGTGCAAAGCATTTTATTTGAAAATGTAAATTGCCTAGTTATGTAGGTTATCTAGTAATAAAGGATAATTTACCTATTATGCATACGTATTCAATTTTTATTTAATCAATTACCAATCTAGTGTTAACCACTTGTAAATAACATCGAGTAGTTGTTTTGCTCGCTCAACAATTGGATCACACACTATGAAACTCAATAAAATAATCACCACCGCAGGTTTAAGCCTAGGATTGCTCTTACCTAGCATTGCGACTGCTACGCCCACCACATTTGTACATTTGTTTGAATGGAATTGGCAAGATGTAGCGCAAGAATGTGAGCAATACCTAGGACCAAAAGGCTACGCTGCAGTACAGGTCTCGCCACCTAATGAGCACATTACAGGAAGCCAATGGTGGACACGTTATCAGCCAGTAAGTTATGAACTGCAAAGTCGTGGCGGAAACCGTGCACAGTTTATCGATATGGTAAATCGCTGTAGTGCAGCTGGGGTTGATATTTACGTTGATACGCTTATTAACCATATGGCAGCAGGAAGTGGCACAGGCACAGCCGGAAATAGCTTTGGTAATAAAAGCTTTCCTATTTATAGCCCACAAGATTTTCATGAAAGTTGTACCATTAATAACTCTGATTATGGCAACGATCGCTACCGAGTACAAAACTGTGAACTAGTTGGACTTGCCGATTTAGATACCGCTTCAAACTATGTGCAAAATACCATTGCAGCATATATTAACGACTTACAAGCTATTGGCGTAAAAGGCTTTCGGTTTGATGCTTCTAAACATGTTGCAGCAAGCGATATCCAAAGTTTAATGGCCAAAGTAAATGGCTCGCCAGTGGTTTTTCAAGAAGTGATCGATCAAGGTGGGGAGGCTGTTGGTGCCTCTGAATATTTAAGCACAGGTTTAGTAACTGAATTTAAATATAGCACTGAGCTTGGTAACACTTTTAGAAACGGCTCGCTTGCATGGCTGAGTAATTTTGGCGAAGGGTGGGGCTTTATGCCAAGCTCTTCTGCGGTGGTTTTTGTAGACAATCACGACAATCAGCGCGGGCACGGCGGCGCTGGCAATGTTATTACCTTTGAAGATGGCCGCTTATATGACTTAGCCAATGTATTTATGTTGGCTTATCCGTACGGTTATCCAAAAGTAATGTCGAGTTATGATTTTCATGGTGATACAGATGCTGGTGGGCCAAATGTACCGGTACATAATAATGGTAACTTAGAGTGTTTTGCGAGTAATTGGAAGTGTGAGCATCGCTGGTCATATATTGCAGGCGGGGTCGATTTTAGAAATAACACCGCCGACAATTGGGCAGTAACAAACTGGTGGGATAACACAAATAATCAAATTTCATTTGGCCGAGGTAGCTCGGGTCATATGGCTATTAACAAAGAAGACTCAACACTTAGTGCAACTGTGCAAACCGATATGGCGTCAGGGCAATACTGTAATGTGCTAAAAGGCGAACTGTCAGCTGATGCTAAAAGTTGTAGTGGTGAGGTTATAACGGTTAATTCCGACGGTACTATTAATCTTAATATTGGCGCTTGGGATGCGATGGCAATTCATAAAAATGCCAAGTTAAATACCAGTTCTGCCTCAAGCACTGAAAGTGACTGGCAGCGAACGGTTATTTTTATTAATGCACAAACACAAAGCGGACAAGATATGTTTATCCGTGGTGGAATTGACCACGCTTATGCAAACGCAAACCTTGGTCGAAATTGCCAAACAAGTAATTTTGAGTGTGCAATGCCTATTCGTCATAACAATTTAAAAAATGTCACAACAAGCCCTTGGAAAGCAAATGATAACTACCTTGATTGGTATGGTATAGAAAATGGGCAAAGTAGCAAAGCAGAAGGTTCTGCTACCGACTGGACAACGAACGTTTGGCCAGCAGGTTGGGGCGCTGAAAAAACGGTAAACACAGATGGTTTTGGTGTGACACCTTTAAATATATGGGGCGAACACTATTGGATGCTTGATGTAGATATGGATTGCAGTAAAGCGGTTAATGGATGGTTTGAACTAAAAGCATTCATTAAAAATGGCCAAGGATGGGAGACAGCCATTGCACAAGACAATCCACTTTATACAAGTACTAATCATATGGCGCAATGCGGAAAAATTAATAAATTTGAGTTTAATAATTCAGGTGTAGTAATTCGTAGTTTTTAAAAGTAAGCAAAAAAGCTCATATGAAAACCTAAACTAATGATTATTAGTTTAGTTTTTTATTTTATGTACAGCGCTTTAATAGTGTGTTTATAAATCACCTGATATGATTTAGCCATTGGCCACTTAATTTAAAAGGCAACACAATGAAAAAGTTAAATAAATTAGCATTACTTAGCACGTTAGCAGCCACCATTTTTGCAAGCCAAGGTGTGTTTGCTGCTATTACGCCTGTAGGGCTTTGGAAAACAATTGATGAGGATACAAACCAAGCTAAGTCGTATGTACGTATTACCCAAACCAACGGTGTATTAAGCGGCAAAGTTGAAACCATTCTTAACCCGGCAAAACAAAACGATATATGCAGTAAATGTGATGATGAGTTAAAAGATCAGCCTATTTTAGGAATGACTATAATCACGGATGTAAAAGCACAAGATGATGGCGTTTGGGGAGACGGTGAAATACTCGATCCAACAAATGGTAAAACCTACACTTTACAACTAACCCCGCAAGATGAAGGTAAAAAGCTCGAGGTACGCGGCTACATTGGCTTTTTTTATCGAAACCAATATTGGCTAAAAGTAGAGTAAGTTTTACTACTTATTTAATCACTGGGCGTTAAATAATTAAGCATTAACTGAAATCATTTTTGCGCTTTGCCTTTCTTACTCACTAAGCCAGCTATATTTAATTGGCATTCAATTTTGAGTAAATAATAAAGGAAAAAAGATGATTAAGTACATAGTTGCTTTAATAATGCTTAGCGCACTGTTAATAAGCGGTGGGGCAAATGCAAAGGATGATGCTGTAAATACGGGTTGGTTTAATAACACGGCTATTAAAGGGTACGACAGCGTTGCTTATTTTACGCAAAATAAAGCCGTTAAAGGCAGCGACAAATACACGTTTAGTTATTTAGGTGCCAACTGGCACTTTTCGAGTGAAGAAAACAAAACGACATTTGCAGAAAATCCAAAGCGTTATGCACCGCAATACGGTGGTTGGTGTGCTTATGCAATGGCTGATGAAGGTAACGCTGTAGGTATAGACCCAGAAGCATTTTATATTCACGAAGATAAGCTTTACTTAAACTATAGCGAAAGCGTGCAGCAAAAATGGTTAAGTAATTTACTACCGTACATTGTTATGGCAGATGGGTACTACCCACAAACAACCAATGTGATGACGTTTCAATAAATTACTCATATTACTAATCAAAAGCCCGCAACTAAACTAGTTGCGGGCTTTTTGCTTTTTATTTATTAGCTTATTAATTAAAGCGTTTCGCCGTATTCAGTCATTACCTGTTCAACCCATGTTGCAATGCGCTCGTCGCTTAGCTCGTATTGACTGTCTTCGTCGAGCGCGAGTCCTACAAACTGTTTACCATCAGGCGTTAATGCTTTTGAAGCTTCAAACTCGTAACTACTGTCGTTTGGCCAAAAACCAAGTTGAGTAAATGTTTGCGTATTTATTTCGTCGTGTAGCATGCCTAGCGCATCTTGAAACCACTGCCCGTAACCTTGCTGATCGCCCATGCCAAATAAAGCAATGGTTTTACCATTTAGGTTTACGTCGGCTATGTCGTCCCACTTTGACTCCCAGTCTTCTTGTATTTCACCAAAATCCCATGTTGAAATACCAAAGATGATAAAGTCATACTGCTCTGCATTTTTTAGTGGCTCGTCTTTAATATTGTGCAGGGTAACTATATCGGCACCAATAATGTCGCGAATCTTTTCTGCTGCCATTTCGGTGTAGCACGTAGTAGAACCAAAAAATAAACCAATTTGCATCGTATTTATCACTGTGTAATTGCCTGATATGATAGGCTCAAGTTTACCGTAAGGTATTTTTAATTGATACCTTAGCAAAGCATGAGAGCATAATGTGACAACGCTATCTGACGATTCTTTTGAAAATAACAGCAGTATGAGCAGTAATAGCGACTACCTAGAAACCTTTTTAGATAGCCTGTACTTAGAACAAGGCGTAAGCGAAAACACATTAAGTGCTTATCGCAGTGATTTAGATAAGTTTTGCCTATTTTTAAAGGGCGAAAATTTAATGACGGTAACAGGGCTTGATGTTGAAAGTTACTTAGCGCACCGAGTCGATTTAGGCTTAAAACCACGCAGTACTGCACGTAGTATTAGTGCGTTAAAGCGTTTTTATCAGTACTTTGTGCGCGAAAAACTAATTAGCGACACCCCCATGCTAAATATTTCTCAGCCAAAAGCAGGGCAGTCGTTACCTAAAACACTCTCAGAGGCCGAAGTTGAGGCATTATTAAATGCGCCTAATACCGAAGAAGCGATGGGACTGCGCGATAAAGCCATGCTAGAGCTACTTTATGCAACGGGTTTGCGTGTAAGTGAGCTTGTTGGACTGCGCATGGAGCAAATTAATTTGCGCCAAGCAGTGGTGTTTGTAAAAGGTAAAGGTAATAAAGAGCGCTTAGTTCCACTGGGTGAAGAAGCCATGTATTGGCTTGAGCAATTTTTAAAGGGTGGGCGTGCGCAAATGATAAAACATGCCACCGATTTTGTGTTCCCATCTAAACGCGGAGTAGGCATGACGCGACAAACCTTTTGGCATAGAATTAAACACTATGCTATTTTGGCAGCAGTTGAGTCTCCATTATCGCCCCATACTATGCGCCATGCTTTTGCTACGCACTTATTAAATCATGGGGCAGATTTACGTGTGGTACAAATGATGTTGGGCCATAGCGATTTATCGACGACGCAAATTTATACCCATGTTGCCAATGAACGGTTAAAGTCGGTACACGCAGAGCATCACCCGCGTGCGTAAGTTTGAAAGTAAATATCATTAAGCCGGTCAATATATTAAGTATTTTTAGGATAGAGAGAAGTTATGAAAAAATTAATGTTAGCAGGTGCCATGTTGTGCACAAGTATTAGTGCATTTGCAAATGGCGTTGCTGTAACACCAGATGCTAATGATCCTATTATTACTAAATTTGCCGAGCTTGGTGTAACTGTAAAGCAAATTAATCCAAGTCCAGTAACGGGTTTAAAAGAATTGATTACTAATAAGGGCGTGCTTTACGCAAGTCCAGACGGTCAATATTTAATGCAAGGTACGTTAATTGATTTAAATAATCGTAATAACCTAACAGAGCAAGCATTAAATGGCGTGCGTGTTGAAGGTCTTAAAGAATACGAAGAATCGATGATTGTGTACAAAGCGCCAAACGAAAAACACAGCATTACTGTATTTACCGACATTAGCTGTGGTTACTGTCGTAAATTACACCGCGAGTTAGACGATTTACTTGATGCGGGTATTACCGTTAAGTACTTAGCGTTTCCACGTGGTGGCTTACAAGGTTCAGGTTACGCAGATTTAATGAACGTATGGTGTGCACGCGATCAGCAAGAAGCACTAACAGAAGCTAAATCGGGCACAAGCACTAAAGTAGTTGCAGGCTGTAGCGCACCGGTTGCAGAGCATTACCAATTAGGTCAAAGCTTTGGTATTAGCGGCACACCCGCTATTATTTTAGAAGATGGTACAATGATCCCTGGTTACCAGCCAGCAGCAGCACTAAAAGCAGCATTAGAAGCTAACAAAGCGTCGTAATTAAACGCTTAGTTATTATTAAAAAGGCCTTAATGGCCTTTTTTTGTCTTTTTAATACGACTCAATAAGTTAAAACCCTGCATGAAAAAACTAATCATTGCGCGTGAAAACGTTGACGACTCGCATCTGCCGAGTAATTTACACCCTGTAATTAAACAAATTTATGCTAACCGCAATGTATTCAATGCCGAAGAGCTAAATAACAGCGTAGCTACGCTTCACGACTTCAAATTGTTTAAAGACATCGACAAAGCCAGCGACTTATTAATTGAAGCATTAAAAGCGCAAAGCCAAATATTAATAGTTGGCGACTTTGATGCCGATGGCGCAACAAGCACTGCAACATTAATGCAAGGCCTTGAGATGTTTGGCTTTAAACATTTAGATTACTTAATTCCTGACAGGTTTAGCTTAGGATATGGCTTAAGCCCCGCGCTTGCTGAGCAAATAGTACAAATAAAACCTGATTTAGTGATCACCGTAGATAACGGCATATCGTGTATTGCCGGTATTGATATTTTAAAAGCGGTTGGCATAAAAGTGCTGGTAACAGATCACCACTTACAAGGTGAGCAGCTGCCAAATGCAGATGCAATAGTAAATCCAAATAGACATGAATGTGATTTTCCGTCTAAATCTATTGCAGGCGTTGGCGTTGCTTTTTACTTATTAATAGCGCTGAGAAGCGTAATGCGAGATTTGGGTTATTTTGAGCAACAACCACCACCTAATTTAGCTAACTTGCTCGACATTGTAGCGCTTGGAACGGTTGCCGATGTAGTGGCACTTGATGCAAATAACCGTACCTTAGTACACCAAGGTTTAGCACGTATTCGCAGTGGTAAAACACGCCCAGGCATTACCGCGCTTATTGAAGTGGCTAACCGCAATGCTGCCCGCTTAAGCGCAAGCGACTTTGGCTTTTCACTTGCTCCGCGTTTAAATGCAGCAGGGCGATTAGACGACATGAGTTTGGGTATAGCGTGCTTGCTTAGCACCGACATAAACCAAGCGCGTAGTATAGCTGGCGAGCTCGATAGCTTAAACTTTGCAAGGCGCGAAATAGAACAAGGCATGCAAGCCGAGGCGCAAGCCGTGCTTGATAGGCTCGCATTTAGCGACGATAACATTCCTGATGCTATTTGTTTGTTTCAAGACGATTGGCATCAAGGTGTTATTGGGATTTTGGCTGGTCGCTTAAAAGAAAAATACCACCGCCCTACCGTTATATTCGCTGGTGGCGAAAACGGTGAAATTAAAGGCTCGTGCCGCTCTATTGAAGGGCTACACATGCGCGATTTACTCGAAGGGCTTAATACAGCCGACCCACACTTAATTAATAAATTTGGTGGCCATGCCATGGCAGCCGGCTTAAGTATTAACGAGCAACACTTTAACGACTTTAAAAAAGCGTTTGATGCCGCCGTTAGCGCGCAACTGAGTGAAGAAAGTAAACGCTGTATTGTATTTACCGACGGTGAGCTGCCAAACGACTGCTTTACGATGGAGTTTGCTCAGCTATTAAAGCAATCGGGCCCGTGGGGGCAGCAATTTCCTGAGCCGGTGTTTGAGCATACCTTTGAAGTAATACAGCAGCGCATAGTAGGCGAAAAGCATTTAAAGCTCGTGTTAAAGCACCAATCTGGTCGTTTAGTTGATGCCATTGCTTTTGGTATTGATGTAAAAGAATGGCCTGATACTGAGGCGAAGTTTGTAAAAGTAGCGTACCAGCTCGATATAAATGAGTTTAGAGGTAAATTTACGCTGCAATTAATAGTTAGAGAGCTTGAAAAAGTACACTAAAAAATATGTAATATCATGCATAAAATGCTAATAAAGCGCGCGGTTTTTTGTTAAAATCGGGCGTTTTTATCATTTGACGATAATTTATTGCGAAAATCCCATTTAAAGGGGCGCAATTACCTAGCCATTTTGGAGTGATGTACATGTTTGAAGTGAATCCTGTGATTAATCAAATCAAGGAAATTCGCGAACGTACTGAATTGCTTCGGGGGTACCTTTGACTACGCTCTTAAACAAGAACGCTTAGAAGAAGTTAACGCCGAGCTTGAAGATTCAGCCGTGTGGAATGAGCCTGAACGCGCACAAGCGCTTGGCCGTGAAAAGTCAGCATTAGAAGCTGTTGTTGAAACAATCGACAACCTTGTAGCCGGTACTGATGATGTTGAAGGCTTACTTGAGCTTGCTGTAGAAGCTGAAGATCAAGATACCTTTGACGAAGCGCAAAGCGAATTAACTGATCTAAACGAACAGTTAGAAGGTTTAGAGTTTCGTCGTATGTTTTCAGGTCCTCATGACTCAAACGATGCGTACCTTGATTTACAATCAGGTTCTGGCGGTACTGAAGCACAAGACTGGTGTAATATTCTACTTCGTATGTATTTACGTTGGGGCGAGGCTAAAGGCTTTAAAGTTGAGCTAGTTGAAGCGACCGACGGTGATGTTGCTGGTATTAAAGGCGCAACTGTCCGCTTTGTTGGCGAATACGCTTACGGTTGGTTACGCACAGAAACTGGTGTACATCGCTTAGTACGTAAAAGCCCATTTGACTCAAGTGGTCGTCGTCATACTTCATTTGCTTCTGCGTTTGTATACCCAGAAGTTGACGATAATATTGAAATTGATATGAATCCGTCAGACCTGCGTATAGACGTTTACCGTGCATCTGGCGCGGGTGGTCAGCACGTTAACACCACCGAATCGGCGGTTCGTATCACTCACGTACCAACAAATACCGTAGTGCAGTGTCAAAACGAGCGTTCGCAGCATAAAAATAAAGCCCAAGCGATGAAGCAGTTAAAAGCTAAATTATTTGAGCTTGAGCTACAACAGCAAAATGCTGAAAAACAAACGCAAGAAGATGCTAAATCTGATATTGGTTGGGGTAGTCAAATTCGTTCATACGTACTTGATGACGCACGGATTAAAGATTTACGTACAGGCGTTGAAAACCGCAATACCCAATCGGTACTTGACGGTAACTTAGATAAATTTATTGAAGCCAGCCTTAAATCTGGCCTATAACCACCAAGCTAATAAAGAGCTAAAAAATGACTGATAAAATCCAAGACGAAAACAAGTTAATCGCTGAGCGTCGCGGCAAGTTAGACGCTATACGCGAAAATTGCCCAGCCAACGGTCATCCAAACCAATTCCGTCGTGAGCATTACACGGCTGATTTGCAAGCCCAGTTTGGTGATAAGAGCAAAGAAGAATTAGTAGAGATGCAAGAAGTTGTGTCTATCGCTGGCCGTATTTTAGCAAAGCGTGGACCGTTTTTTGTAATCCAAGACATGAAAGGTCGCGTACAAGCGTATGCATCTAAAGATGTTCAAAAAGATCTTAAAGAAAAATATGGTCAACTAGACACTGGCGATATTATTGGTGTTAAAGGCGCATTAAATAAATCAGGTAAAGGCGATTTATACGTAGAAATGACTGAGTACCAACTATTAACTAAGTCACTTCGTCCGTTACCAGAAAAATTCCATGGCTTATCAGATCAAGAAACAAAGTACCGCCAACGTTACGTTGATTTAATTACTAACGAAGCAACGCGCGAAACATTCCGTATTCGTTCACAAGTAGTTGAAGGCATTCGTCGCTTTTTAGCAGACCGTGACTTTATGGAAGTAGAAACACCAATGCTACAGGTTATACCTGGCGGTGCATCTGCACGTCCGTTTGTAACTCACCATAATGCGCTTGATATCGACATGTACTTACGTATAGCGCCTGAGCTTTACTTAAAGCGCTTAGTGGTAGGTGGTTTTGACCGTGTATTCGAAATTAACCGTAACTTCCGTAACGAAGGGTTATCTACGCGTCACAATCCAGAATTCACAATGATTGAATTTTACCAAGCATACGCTGATTACATCGACCTGATGAACATCACCGAAGACATGCTTCGTACGGTTGCAGAAAACGTACTAGGTAGTGCAGTTGTAGTTAATACAACTAAAGACGAAAACGGCGAAGTAATTGACTCAGTTGAGTACGACTTTGGCCAACCGTTTACACGTTTAAGCATGAGCGATGCAATATTAAAATATAACCCTGAGTTTGATGCTGCGGTATTTAACGACCCAGAAAACCACTTTGACGAATTAAAAGCGTACGCTAAACAAGTGCACGTTAAAATTCCTGAAAATTGTGTTTGGGGCCCAGGTAAGTTCTTGTGTGAAATATTTGAAGAAACAGCAGAGCACATGCTTATTCAACCTACGTTTATTACTGGCTACCCGTGGGAAGTTTCTCCACTTGCACGCCGTAACGACGAAAATGCATTTGTTACAGACCGTTTTGAATTTTTTGTTGGCGGTCGTGAACTTGCAAATGGTTTCTCTGAGCTTAACGATGCACAAGACCAAGCTGAGCGCTTTACTCGCCAAGTTGAAGAGAAAGACGCAGGCGATGATGAAGCAATGCATTACGATGAAGACTACATACGCGCACTTGAGTACGGCTTACCGCCAACTGCAGGTGAAGGTATTGGTATTGACCGTTTAGTAATGTTGTTTACTGACTCATCTACAATTAAAGACGTTATTTTGTTCCCGCATATGCGTCCACAAGCTGACTAAGCTTTGGGTAGAACAAAGTAAGTTAATAAACGCCGCTTAATAGCGGCGTTTTTTTTGCTTTGCATTAGTATTTTAATTAATAAGTACTACACTAAAAATTAAATGTAGTTATTAGTGCTGGTTAATGTGCAATTCAGCTTCGCTAATTTATTGTTATTGGAAGTTTTTAATATTAAAACTAACAGTGCTATAACTTTTTAGTATGATTGTTTTTTAAACATATGTTGTATTTATGTAAAGGTTTTAGCTAGAATACGCACGAAATTTACACTGCTTGGTATTTAGCAGCTAAATATAGATTCTTAAAGGACTTAGAATAATAGTATGAAAGACAAACGAGTAGATGATTTATCAGAAGAATGCACATCAGAGCAAGAAAGAAATGCTTACTACCGTGCTTGTATTGCTGAATTTCAACAATTAGGTTACCAAGAACAGTATTTGGCTCAGTTAACTGATGACTTAGTTCCTGTGCTAGGTGTTAATCCTTCAAATAAAAATACGTAACCCGCTTAAATTTCAAACTAATTACACTTTTAAACCAAGCATATGTGCAATCTATAACCATATAGTCGTTTTTGGTAGAAAAGTGTTTGACATATTTTCTGAAATCTTTATTATACGCCCCACAAGACGGAGAGGTGTCCGAGTGGCCGAAGGAGCTCCCCTGCTAAGGGAGTATAGAGTTTGTAGCTCTATCGAGGGTTCGAATCCCTCCCTCTCCACCATTTATTTTAATGGCGTGTTTTGTAAAGTTTTAAAGTATGGGTGCATAGCTCAGCTGGATAGAGTACTCGGCTACGAACCGAGCGGTCGGAGGTTCGAATCCTCCTGCGCCCACCATACTTTAATAACTCGCTTAGAGTCTAAATAAGCAAAAGCTCTACTTAGAGTTAAAATAAGTAAACTATAAAGTGGGTGCATAGCTCAGCTGGATAGAGTACTCGGCTACGAACCGAGCGGTCGGAGGTTCGAATCCTCCTGCGCCCACCACTTTATAGACTCATACTTAGAGTATAAAAAAGTAAAGTGTTGGCTAAAGCCAAACGGTCGGAGGTTCATTCTTACAAGATACGTCCTGCGCCCACCACTTTATAGACTCTCACTTAGAGTAAAAACAAGTAATAGTAAAAATGAAAGTGGGTGCATAGCTCAGCTGGATAGAGTACTCGGCTACGAACCGAGCGGTCGGAGGTTCGAATCCTCCTGCGCCCACCACTTTCATATTTTCATACACTTTTAAGTGTAAGAAAAATAAACCGATGGAAATCGGTTTTTTTATGTCTGAATTTATACGCTCTGCTTAGAGTTTAAATAAGCAATCTATGAAAGTGGGTGCATAGCTCAGCTGGATAGAGTACTCGGCTACGAACCGAGCGGTCGGAGGTTCGAATCCTCCTGCGCCCACCACTTTCATAAACAAGCCGACATTAAGTCGGTTTTTTTGTGCCTAAAATAAAGTGAAATGTAAACTACCACTCCTGTAGCCGCAGAGCTTGCTCGCGTGAGAAGCGCCAGCTTCTAATTGAATAAACTCACAGCACAATACATTTACGAGCGTTGCTCGTCGCGTCAGCAAGCTGTACGCCTACAAGTAAAAACAGCCCTAATCCTTAAATTCAAACTCCGAGTTTATTCATTCGTTGTAGACGCTGAGCTTGCTCGCGTGAGAAGCGCCAGCTTCTAATTGAATAAACTCACAGCACAATACATTTACGAGCGTTGCTCGTCGCGTCAGCAAGCTGTACGCCTACAAGTAAAACCAGCCCTAATCCTTAAATCTAAACTCCGAGTTTATTTATCCGTTGTAGACGCTGAGCTTGCTCGCGTGAGAAGCGCCAGCTTCTATTCCCCCCTTAAAAATATAATTTATAAGATTTTATTCGTTGGCAACGCCAGAAATAAGTAATTTATTCACAAAGAGTTTAAGAGGCGCTGCGCTTTTAGAGGTAGTAATAAAGCTAAGTTAAACTAATAAACCCGGGCTTATGTCTTCTCATTTACTTCTCTTTGTGTAATAGATCTTTAAGTGGTTCATTGACCAAGAAATTAAATAACTAGAAGCGTTTAGCTCTAAGAAGGTTAAATACGGTCTTTAAGCTTAAAATGGGAGGTGGTATTTTCAAGTAAAACTAGCTCTAATCTTTAAATCTAAACTCCGAGTTTTATTCATCCGTTGTAGACGCTGAGCTTGCTCGCGTGAGAAGCGCTGTATCTGCTCAAGCCCACTAACCTTTTTCTAAAGCTGCTCTTTAATATTACCTATGTTATTTTAAACGCCTTGTTTAAAAGGATATTGCAGTATGTTTAAAACCCTATTTATTACGTTATTTTTTATTTTTAGCGCTATTTTTATTTCCAGCACACAAGCCAACAAAGCCAATAACTCTCCTGTGGTAGGTGCGCAGCAATATGCTAAATATTTACCACAGTTAAAAAATAAACGTGTAGGGTTAGTAGTCAATCAAACATCAACTGTAAGGCAAGCTCACTTAGTAGATGCTCTGCTGACTAAAAATATTAATATAACTAAAATTTTTGCACCTGAGCATGGCTTTCGCGGCGATCACGATGCGGGCGCGCATGTAAAAAATGCCGTTGATAGCAAAACCGGTATTCCGCTTATTTCTATTTACGGTAAAAATAAAAAACCAAGCCAAGCTGCTTTAGCTGATGTTGATGTCATTATTTTTGATATTCAGGATGTGGGAGTGCGCTTTTATACCTACATAAGCTCTATGCACTACATGATGGAAGCCGCTGCAGAGCAGGGGATAGAATTTTTAGTACTCGACAGACCCAATCCAAATATTGCCTACGTTGATGGGCCAATATTAGAGCCAGAATTTAAATCGTTTGTAGGCATGCACCCAATTCCTGTGTTACACGGCATGACGGTTGGCGAACTTGCTAAAATGATCAAGGGCGAGGGCTGGATCAATAAAGCGCCCGATTTAAAATTAACCGTGATCCCTGTTGATCATTACACTCGCAAAAGTACATACAGCTTGCCTGTAAAACCCAGCCCTAACTTACCTAACGATCAAGCCATTGCGCTTTACCCGTCGCTTTGCTTTTTTGAGGCAACGCCTATCAGCATTGGTAGAGGCACCGACTTTGCATTTCAAGTAATTGGCTATTCGCCAGTTGCATTAGGTGATTTTAATTTTACACCGCGTGCAATTAAAGGGGCTGCTTTAAACCCTAAATTTAAAAACCAAACCGTACAAGGGCTCGATTTAAGACAAGCAAATATCACAGGCCTAAATTTAACTTACTTAATAAATGCGTACACGGAGCTTAGTAAAAGCAACATCTCGTTTTTTGAGCGCGCTGATTTTATGGATAAACTAGCGGGTACTAATAAATTGCGCTTAGCTATTGAAGCAGGGCAATCAGAGGCGCAAATAAAACAAAGTTGGCAGGCGGGGCTTGCGCAATTTAAAGCGCAAAGAGCGCCTTACTTGTTATATAAATAAGGGCTAAGCATGTTTATTGCTTTAAAAAATCAAAGGTGTAGTTATATAAAAAAAGCATTTATAGCGGCGTTAAGCTTTATTGTTGTGGGTTGTAGTACACCACCTGAGCCTATTAGCTCGGTGCTACCACTTACAAAGAGCCAACTTGTAGAGCTGCCTAATGCACAAGTGGTTGTAACGTTTCCTGAGGTAAATCCAAGTAGCCGGTTTTATGTAAATAACCGAGGAACGTTTAAAGCTTACAAAGGGCGCGGGCAATTATTAATACAAAACCACAACGCACAAAGTGCCGATATTTATATTAATAATCAAAAGCTCGACGTTAGCCAACTGAGCGCCAACACTCTATACAATTACAGTTTGGCAAAAAATACTCACAATGGTGTTAATACTTTTAAAGTTGAAAATATTTTCCCTGTTGGCGCAAGTTTAACGCTACGTTTTGCATTTCCTACTTTAAGCGATGAGCCAATAAAGCTCGTAGATTTTACTGAAGTAGATGCATTAATTGAACGCGATGTAAAAGCGGGTTTTCCTGGGGCTGTGTTGGCCGTTGTTAAAAATGGAGAGCTAATAAAATTAACCGCCTATGGCGATGCAAAGCAATATCAGCAAAGTGATTTAATGCTACTTCGCCCAGAGCCAATGCAAACTAATACCTTGTTTGATCTTGCCTCAAACACCAAAATATTTGCCACCAACTTTGCACTTATGAAATTAGTAAGCGAAGGGTTATTGAATATTAATAAACCCGTGCAAAGCTACCTAAGCGAGTATAAAGGCGAAGGGCGAGTACAACGTAAAGTAAAAGATTTACTTACTCACAGCGCCGGATACCCGCCAGTATTTGACTTTCATCGTAAAGATGGCAGCTACGGCGACGCGTTTTATTCGCAAAACAGTAAAACCACCAAACAGCTATTACTTACCAGCGTGCCTTTTAGTAGTAAATCATCTGGTCAGCCTATTTACTCAGATATTGATTACATGATTTTAGGTGTGCTAATTGAGCGTATTACAGGGCAGCCTCTTGACGAATACCTAGAGCAGCAAGTGTATGCGCCACTAAAATTAACTAACACGTTATTTAATCCACTTAAAAAAGGCTTTAAGCCGCAGCAATTTGCAGCCACTGAGCTTAGCGGCAACACACGAGACGGGCGCATTAAGTTTGATAATGTTCGCACCAATGTTTTACAAGGCCAAGTGCATGACGAGCGCGCTTACTATTCTCTTGATGGCGTAGCAGGGCATGCGGGACTATTTAGTAACGCTCACGACTTAGCTGTGCTTTGCCAGCTATTATTAAATAATGGCGGCTACGGCGACCAACAATTATTTAGTGCAAGCGCCTTAGCGCAATTTTTAACGCCTCAAAGCAGCGACGAAACCTACGGGCTTGGCTTTAGGCTTGCTGGTAACAACCAAGCAAGGCGTTGGCATTTTGGCCCTTACGCAAGCGCGCAAGCTTATGGGCACACAGGTTGGACAGGTACAGTGACCGTAATTGACCCCGCTTACGACTTGGCTATTGTTTTACTTACTAATGCTCGCCATAGTGCAATTAAAGGCTCGCAAAAACGTTACGAATTTACAGGCAAACGATTTGAAACCGCACAGTACGGATCGGTGGTGTCGCTTATTTATGAAGCGCTACTAAATCAATAAGCTATCGTATAGGTTAAAACGTACTAACTGTGCCACCTTAAGTGGCTTATTTACAGGTGACTTGAGTAAGCCAATCCATTAAGCTAAGCGGTCTATAAAACTAAGCCGGTTTATGTTGTTAGGCTTAACAAATAAGCGTTAAAACGCGTACAAAGCGAGGTCTACTCGCTAATAATTAAGGTTAACTTTTTATGCATTGGTATTCTATTTTACCGCCGCTAATTGCGATTGCTATCGTGTTTTGGCGAAAAGAAGTGATTATGGCGCTACTTGTTGCTGTTGCTTCTTCTGAGTTTTTACTCGCCTTTCAGGGCGAAGGTAATAGCTTGTTTGATACTTTTTTAAATACCATTGAACGTATTATTTCGGTTGCCAGCTCGCCAGGTAATACACGCATACTAATTTTTAGTATTTTAATTGGTGCACTGCTTGCCTATATTCGCGAATCTGGCGGCGTTGCAGCAACTGTTAATATGCTAATGAACAAAGGCATTGCAAAAAGTAAGCGCCAAGTGGGCTTTTTAACCATGTTTACCGGCATTGCGGTGTTTATAGAATCTAACCTTAGCGTACTTACCTCGGGTATTTTATCGCGTGGCTTATTCGACAAATTTAAAATGAGCCGAGCGCGTCTAGCGTATATTATTGATAGCACCAGTGCGCCAGTGTGTATTTTAATACTACTTAACGGCTGGGGTGCATTTGTACTTGGTTTGTTAGGTAACTACGAGCTAGGTGAGTCGGCTGTATCGGTATTGTGGGGCAGCGTGGGGTATAACTTTTACGCCATAATTACCCTTGCCATTGTTTTTTACACAATCGCGTTCGATAAGGTGCACGGCCCAATGAAAGAAGCCGAAGAAAAACTAGAGCTTCAAACAACCGACGTAAAAGATGAAATAAAAGCCTCTAAAGCGCGTTACATGTTAATCCCGCTTATTACGCTTATTACCAGCATGGTTGGCTTTATGTATTACACCGGTAATGGTGTGTTGGCAGAGGGTAGTGGCTCTAAATCAGTATTATACGCAACAGTTTTAGCCATTGTTGTAGCGTACTTTTTAATGATTGGTTCGCGTAAATTTACCCATCATCAGTTAGTTGATACCGGTTTTAAAGGTATGGGCGAATTAATGCCGCTAGTCGCCATTGTACTGCTTTCGCTTACACTTGGCGCAAGCTTAAAAGAGCTGGGTACTGGCGTATTTGTAGCGTCACTTGTTGGCGACTACTTACCTATTTACTTAATAGTACCGGTGCTGTTTTTAACTGGCGCAGTAATGTCGTTTACTACAGGTACATCGTGGGGCACGTTTGCTATATTAATCCCAATTGGTGTGCCACTTATTCAAGCGCTAGGTTTACCGCCATCGCTTGTTGTTGGTGCTATTTTGGGTGGTGGTATATTTGGCGATCATTGCTCGCCTATATCCGACACCAGCGCTGTATCGGCTATTGCATCGGGATGTGACTTACTCACTCACGTTAAAACGCAGCTACCGTACGCCTTATTTGGTGGTGGCCTTACGTTTTTAGCGTACTTAGTAACAAGCATTATTGTTTTGTAAAATTTGATTATTTAAATACTCAAAAGCCTGCTTAGTCGCAGGCTTTTTTGTTTTCAAAATAAATAAAGCTAATTAAGATAGAGCCAAGCAATACCAAACTCAAAGGCTCTATAATTATTAGAAAAACTATTTAATTATAGACTTAATTACCCGTATTTATATTTTTTAGGTTATTGTATAGCATGAGCTTTAAGCTTTTTAATAGCTATAAATTCTTACTTTTTAATACCAATTCGCTTAATTAAGTAATCTATTTTGAGGCTGGAAAAACGTGTTGATAGCTAGGCAAAAAATTCGCTATTTAGTTGTTCTAAATGAGAATTTTTTAACGCAGGTAGCGACACGTTTAGCCCCGCAAAATGACTAAGTATTATTGCGGATTGGTATAATTCATATAAGGCTGTAAATCCACACTATGTTTGCAATTGATAATATCATTCTCGTTAGTGCCATATTAATTTTACTAGGAGTGATCTCGAGCAAGTTATCTGCACGCGTTGGCTTACCTGTGCTGGTGCTATTTTTACTTGTAGGCATGCTCGCAGGTGAAGATGGTATTGCAGGTATTTCATTCGACAACGCTGAGGCCGCACATGCTTTGGGTACTCTTGCGCTTGCCATTATTCTATTTGATGGCGGCTTACAAACGCCTACCAGTTCAATTAAACAAGTGTGGAAACCCGCGTCTGCTTTAGCAACCATTGGGGTGTTATTTACCGCTGTAATTACAGGTCTTGTGGCCACTTATATTTTAGACCTGCCCATATTACAAGGTGTTTTACTGGGCGCTATTGTTGGCTCTACAGATGCTGCAGCAGTGTTTGCGCTTTTACGAAGTGCGGGTATTCACTTAAACAAAAAGCTTAAATCGACGCTTGAAATAGAAAGTGCCTCGAACGATCCAATGGCTATTTTTCTAACAGTTGGATTGCTCGAAATGCTCGTTAACGACATGCCAATAGGGCTGGATTTACTACAGCTATTTGCTCAACAAATGGGTGTTGGCGCTATTTGTGGTCTTTTAATTGGTAAGGTATCGGTTTGGTTTATTAATCGAATTAAACTAAATGCATCGGGTTTGTATTTAGTGATGGTAACCGCATTTGGGCTGCTTTCTTTTGGCCTTTCTGCAACGCTCGGCGGCAGTGGGTTTTTAGCTGTATTTATAACCGGCGTGATTTTAGGTAACAGCAAGTTTGTATATAAACGCGGTATTTTTCTGTTTCATGACGGCTTAGCATGGCTTGGGCAAATAACCATGTTTGTTGTATTAGGACTCCTTATTAACCCGTCGTCGTTGGTTGACGTATGGTTAGAAGGACTGCTTATTGCACTGGCACTCATTTTTGTTGCTCGCCCATTAGCTGTAGCGCCTATTTTAAAACTGTTTGGCTTTAATAATCGCGAAACCTTATTTGTATCTTGGGTTGGCCTTAGAGGCTCAGTACCCATTATTTTAGCTATATTCCCATTACTATTTGGCCTTTCAGGGGCTGAACTTATTTTTAATGTCGTTTTTTTCGTGGTGTTAATTTCAGCCACGTTACAGGGCTCAACAATGCCTTGGATGGCTAAAAAACTAAATTTAGTAGAGCCGCCGCCCGACCTAGCCGCTGCAACGCTCGAAATTACAGCACTAAACGATATTGATATAGAAATTGTAGAATACACCTTAAGTGACGTTTCTCGGGTTTCTGGGCGCAGCTTGTCACATGCCGCACTTCCTGAAAGTGTGGTTGTTGCTATGATCACGCGGGGTCCGTCAATCATACCGCCACGAGGTTCAACTAAGTTGAAAGCAAACGATCACTTATTTGTTGTTTTAAAACCAGATAACAGACCTTTTGTTGATTTAGTTTTTACAGCAACCGATAAAACAAACCATCAAGATAGCCACTTAGCGCACAACGAACTTAAAGTGAAAGGGGTAACGTTGGTAGGGGATATATTTTACTCTTATCACATGCAAATAGACGCCCCAGAAGAGATAAGCTTGGAAGAAGTGATCAACCAAAAGCTTTCAGGAGAAGTCAGTAAAGGCGATATTGTTGTTATTGGTAATGTGCAAATACGCGTTATAACAATGGTGCATACACGCATAGTTACCATTGGTCTAAAGTATTTAAACAATCCAGAAAAACGACTTTTAAAGCGGTAATCATTAACAATGATTTATTTAGCGCTAGGATCATGTTTATAGCTGCGTAGGTTGGGTTGAGTGACACGAAACCCAACGGATCGCCAATGCAATGAGCACCTCCAAAGCTAGTTATATGTAGTGTTTATTGTAGGTGAACAGCTTGCTGGCGCGTCGGGCGGTAGCCTGAAAGTTAAATACAACATAAAACCTCATTCAGGTTTTTATCGTGCTGGCGACAGCGGCAAAGGTATACTGACGCTTATATCCCCTGAGCTTTCCCTGTACCACCGAGCATCACATTACTCCCTTCAAATATTGATAGATGTGAAAGTAAATGGTGAAGATAAGATACCAATGCGTGAAATTACTCATCAACTACCTATTTTCATGTCGCGATGTCGGGAAAATTGTTAAACGTGAAATTTATGTTTTAGTTTGGCAAGAAATAAGACCTGACTCTGAGGGATGGGATGCAAAATCTAGCCCAGCGGGTTTTGCAAATTAAATAAATAAGCGCTAACTCAAAAGCTTAGTTTAGAGTGATGATATTTCTCCTCAATTGACTTGTGGTATCTGTCAATTTAAAGTGGGATTAAATACTATCCCTTAATTCAAAGGTTCTGCAATGGAACAGGCGGAAATAAAAGCGACTCTAGAGGATGCGGTAAAAAACGATACCTTACTTAAGTTTTTAAATGACTTGGATTTCAGAGATATTCGTAATAAAGATAGTTTAATAGCTGAAGAGTTGGCGTATCTCCACAATAATCAAATCTTGGATCTGAATGAGCAATTACTAAAGCTAACAAATCAAGAAAATAATTATAACTCTTCAAGTCTGACATTTGCCTATTGTTCTGTATTGCCCAAACTTGATACTACTGTGATTGATGTTGTTAATGTATTCGTTCACTTAAAAGATGAAGAATTAGTTTATGGCGATTATGAACAAGCCTATTTTTTGTTTTGCCAGCAAAATTTAGATCGTTGTAAAGCTGGTTTAAGTTTTATATTAGAGCAACCGGAAAATAGTTATCCTTTATTAGCTAATACAATAATGGGTGCTGCGAAACTCGACTCTTCATGGGTAATAGAACAACTTTCGACGTTGATCAAGCACGAAAGTGCGGGTATACGATTACAGATATATTCGGCTATAGGTCGGGTCTCATTGAATGATTTAGATATGCCATCAGTTCGTCTAAAGCTATTAGAAAGCGCTTTAAATATTGAAACAGGTAGTTCTGAAAAATCTGAAATTTTTCGCTCAGCTTTTCTTATTGCGAAACAAACTCCCATATTATGGCCTCAAGCCCAGTTATTGTTTGAACAATGTCTTCAGAAATATGAACATTTGGTAATACAAGAAGCTTCATACCTAGCAGCTTTTAATGGACAAGATCTTCCTGATAACGTCGTTACATTTCTAATACCTTATTTCAAAAATACAACGCCAGCTCAATCTAAAACACTAGATCACTTGTCCTATTTTATTATAAATGAAATTAATGGTGAGAAATGTTCTTTAGTAGAAGATTTACTTGAAACCCTACTTATAAAAAATAATGAGCTTAAAGTTAGCGATTTTCAGCACCTAGATCATGAGCTTGTGAATGAGCGAAATTCAGATTTTTTAAATAGAATAGTTACAAAATGGCTTTTAATAGGAGATGTTCAACTGTGTTGTGCGTTGCATGATGTAATTACTAAAGGTGATAGAGACTTGATTGAACTCTCAATTGATGAATCAGTTTTACCGCTTACGGATAACGAGTTTCTGTTTTTGGTTAGAAAGACTGTTGGTTGGCTTTTTTATACCCCCAATGCTGCTATCAGCTTTTTACTTTCTATTATTCCTCATACAAAAGCAGATTTAAAAACGCAGATAACCCAATTACTTTATGATCCACTACTTCTTAGTTATACAGGGAAAGGCAAAGACTTCCTGACAAAAAAAATTGAGAATGCTGATAATGATATTCTGACTATTATTAACCAGCTTTTATCCGATTTAGAACGCTATCAAGCAGATTTTAAAGACATTAAAAATGTAAAAGAACTAAGTGTTTCTCAAAAAGAAGTTAATATTTACTGGCAAGATTTTGAAGAGAAAATGTCTCAAAGTATGAGTGAAGCAAGGAAAGGCTCTATAGTTGATTTAATCGCTACAACACAAACTATTTTATATGGTAATGATGTTGTCACACCTTCAGCTTTGGGAAATAAAAATCAACGCATAAAAAATACGATGCACTCAGTGCGTTATTCTTATGAAATGCCAAAAATGAGTGTGATTGATCCTGAAGGTTTAGATATTATGCTGAGGGTATTCCGTTGTGAGAGGTTCATAAATGAAAAAGATGCTTAAGGAGTATTTAGCCTCATTAAAGGAAAGGGATGAATTAGATATTATTTTACCTGATTTGTTAAGCCAGATGGGATTAAATGTATTTATAAAACCCTCTAGAGGGTTTAAAGAATACGGTGTAGATGTTGCTGCTGTGGGCAGTATAAATGGTGATGTTGATAAAGTTTATTTATTCTCAGTTAAAGAAAAAAACTTAACTCGTAGCACCTGGATAGGTGATTCACACCAATCTCTCCGGTGGTCTTTAGAAGAGATTCAAGATTCATTTATAGATAGTCGAATTCCGCTTGAGCACAAGTCTAAGCCTGTCGTTATTGGTTTGTGTTTTGGTGGCCACATTAGCACAGGTATTAGGCAAGACGTCACAGGATATATCCGAAGAAATACAAGGGCGGATTTATCTTTTGAAGAATGGAATGGCGATAAACTAGCAGGTCTGATTCTTGAACACATGTTTACCGAAGCTCTTTTTCCTATTGGCTGGCAACCACTACTTCATAAATCTATAGCTTTAATTGATGAACCAATAGAATCTAGAAAGTACTTCAGCATATTACTACAATTCATTTTTGATAAAGATAAGAAGCCAGCAGCTATTATTAAAGCTATTAATCAAGTGAATTTAGCTTTGTGGCTAATATTTAGTCAACACCGTGAACAGGGTAATTTAGAGGCATCTTTTCAATTGGCTGAATATTCTTTACTTGTGACATGGGGCTCAATTAAAGACAATCTTAATCAAAAGCCGATCCGTAATTCATTTGACGGGCTTTTACAAACCTATCATACAATCACCGAGGCTTATTTTGAGAAGGTTGTATTCCCATTTGTAGATAAAAAGCATGCAATATCACATTTAGTTTCGGCACCATGCTCAATAAGCATTAATTTGAAATTGTTTGATATTTTAGGGCGTTTAGCTACTAGAGGGCAGTGGTTACTATTTGAACTTACTAAGTTGTATGAAAATGATACTTCGGAAAAATTTGAAAGTGATGAATTCGAAGTACTCCAAAGTAAATTAAGTAAAGTTAAAAGAGCAATAAATCATTTAGTCATTAATAATCCTTTATTGTTTTCACCTTATAAAGATGACCAGGCGATAGATTTAGTATTAGCGCTTCACCTTTTATACCAAAATAGTCACGATGATGACTTTGTAAAAAGTTGGTTGGATACCATTATTGACCGAGTAACTTTCTCTTATGAGTCAAATGGTATGTATCCCACAAACCTGTATACATACGAACAATTACTAGAACATCGCAACAAAGAAAAAACGGATATGGATTATAAAGAGTCGATGACTAAAGCGAGTGTTCTTTATCCCGCTATAACCTTGTTCTGCAATTTGTACGACACGCCTGATTTAGCAGAAATATTAGAAGAATTTTGCGATAAAAATTTGAAGCACTGTACTCTCCAATATTGGTACCCGAATGAAATATCAGAAGATTATTTATTTTCAGGAGCTAATCAACATGGAGTCGCAACGACTAACTTTCCTATAAATGGCAAGTTGGCTAGAAAGCATGTCGAAGAAGAGTGTAAACATTCTAATTTTTTTTGGGGACTAACGGCGGTAAAGCAGGGGTATATGCCATTGGTTTTAGTGGCTTGTCGATATTATCGTTATCCAATACCATTTAATTTGCTATTTCCAGAGCAGGTGGAACCCAAAATAGCCTGTTAATTATCTAATCTAAATACTAAATACTAAATACTAAATACTAAATACTAAATAAAAATTTATGTTCATTAACTCTACTCTGCGCAGCGGTAAGTGCCTCTGTGTTCTTGGTGGTAATTCTCTATTTAAATTATCACCATCCCAAACCACCTAAGCCCCACACTGCCTAACCCCATTACCCGCATGTTTAAGCGCAATAATCTGCCCTTTACCGTTATGTGCCATGGCGAGCATGTCGCCTGTATTTATATTACTTTCGACCGCGTGTTTACCTTTTAAATCACTCAACAGCGAACGCTTAATTTGCACGAGCACCTCGTCATTACAGCTGGCTATGTACCAGTCGTTATCTACCTTCACTAGAGTGCCGTATTCTATGTGGCGTTGTTGGTGGCGGCGTAAATCATTAGCGAATTGGCTGTCGAGTGCGTGTTTTTGCTCTGTAATAGAGCTTGCGTAGCTGCCGGATGGATTTATTTCGTGTGTTTTAATAATTGAATAGTCGTGAATGTCTATAGTCTTAAGTACGCTGTTAAGCACGGTTTTGGGCTCTGTATTTATTATGTTGTTATTATCAAACACAATAAATGCAAACACACCCAGTGCGCAGGCTAGGCTGATTAGCTGTAGCGTAAAGCCGATCTTTTTAGGATTAGTGTGCGTGGCTTTATTAAGTAGCACTTTTTGCTGATCACTTGTAAGTGTAGTGCGCGCTTTTCGCTCTTTGTAGTGTTGTGTGAGCTTTTGATCAAGCGGCTCATCAGGCTTGTTCATTGTTTGCTCCTAATAAACGTTTAAGATTTTGCTTGGCATAGCGCAGCCTTGTTTTAATGGTCTCGAGGCTGCTTTGCGTTATAAGTTCTATGTCGGTGAGCGAAAAGCCTTCTTGTTGTAAAGTAATGGCTTCGCGTTGTACAAAACTCAGTTGTTTAAGTGCGGCGTCGAACGCGTCATAGCTTATGTTTGAGCTTCCTATATGCGAGTCTCTGCTAGTTAAGTCACTGCTATTTAAGTCGCTTTCGCTTTTATCATTTTGTGCTGCTAAATGCGTGTTTTCGTCAAACTCTACAAAGCGTTGTTGCCTGCGGCATTCGTCAATGAGTGTGTTGCGGGCAAGTTTAAATAACCACGCTTTGGGTGTGGCTTGCGCTTGATAAAGGTGGCGTTTTTCGATTAATTTTAGCCATGTTTGTTGGCTTACGTCGTATGCTAAATGCGTATTAGATTGTGTAACAAGGTAGTGGTATAAGTCGTTACTGTAGAGGGCAATAAGCTGCTCTAAGTAACGATTGTCGCCACTTTTTGCGTAACTTGCCATACAGTCCTTGCTTGGCGTTTCAAATAACCATGACTTAATACTTAGTAGCATAGGCGTTTAGTCCGTTAAATAGAGTTATCTAATTTAAAATCGAGCTGTACAGTTTGACCTGTTTGTAATTGTGCCACACCTTCAATTACTTTGGGGCGATATTTCCAGCGTTTAATGGCTCTTATTGCTTCGCGGTCAAAGGTACGTTTTGGCTCGGCGTTAATAACTACTGGGTCGATTACCTCCCCCGTTGGCGAAATACTAAAGCTTAGTTGTACCCAACCTTCAATACCATCGCGCGCTGCTGTGGTTGGGTATTTAGGGTTAATGCGCACAATGGGTGTTGCATCCCCTGTTGGGCGATTAATGGTGTTGTTAATGTCGCCACCAAAATCGTCAATTGTAATCGGCGTAAAGTCGCTAATTGCCAACACAGGATCGGCTGATGTATCAAGCGGTGGAGCTTTTTGCGGCACTTTAGGCATTGGCGGTGGTGGCTGTATTTTTTGTATGTGCCTTAGCTTTGAATCCTCAGGCGCTTGAAAAATCTCTACTATAATATCGCCGCCCGGTTTAACCGGTGCGCGTTGCTCGCCACTTATTAAATATTGCATAAACGCAAAAGCAGCAAAGGTCATTGCGGCGCCGCCAATAACGGCAGTCGATGTTTTAATAAATATTGGGTTGTTAGGTACTTCAAGTGTGTGCATAAGCCGCTCCAAATTTTATTGACCACTACAATTAGGGTGTTTTCAAAGCTATAACGGGTGGCAAATCAAAAAGGGGTGAAATAATTTTATAAAAAATGTGGGGTTTAGTTACAATAGCCATTCGCATTCTTTTACTTATTAACTTTTTAGGCTGTTATGCAACTCATTGAAATAAATAAAGCACGTTACCGTAAACATTTAAACCGTGTTATTGCAGGATGTGGTATTGGTTTGGCGGTAGGCAGCTTGGCTATATCGCAAACGCTGATTGCTTTATTTCCTGATGAAAGTGGTAGCCACTTTCATTGGAACTTAATAGGCGTTGCTATTACTAGCGTTGGGCTTGCGTGGTTACTTCATAAATACCGTACTCATACGTTTATGACTGAAGTTGTTTATGTGTGGGAGCTTAAAAAAGCACTTAACAAAATAACCCGTAAAATGGCTAAGTTAAAAGCCGCTGGCCGTGAAGGTAATGCCGATGCGTTATTAGCGATTCATTATAGCTATGCGGGCTCTCGGTTATTGTGGCAGCTAGACGATAATCTAATCACTATGGACGATTTAGCTATTAAACAAGCTGAGCTTGAATCTGTTGCAGCGCAACATAACGTAACGCTTAACGTTGAAGATTACGACGCAAGTATTTTAAAACAGTTTTAAAGCTTAGGTTTTTAAATTAGTTAGAGGAGCCTTAATGAAAAAAGTACTCATAGTTTGTTTAGGTAATATTTGCCGCTCGCCAACCGCAGAGGCGGTATTAAAAGCCCGTGCTAAAAAGCTAGGTGTTAACGTTAAAGTCGATTCGGCAGGGACTATTGGTTACCACGAAGGTAAAACGCCTGATAGTCGCTCAATGGCTGCAGGGGAGAAGCGCGGTTATAGTTTTAAAGGTATTTATTCGCGTAAAGTACGCACAAGCGACTTTACTGAATTTGATTTGATTTTAGCGGCCGATACGCAAAATTTAGCTGATTTAACAGCGCAATGCCCTGAGCATTTACGCTATAAGCTGGCGCTATTTTTAGAATATGGCGAGCAAGCCCAAAGCGCTATTCCCGATCCTTATTACGGCGGCGATGATGGCTTTGAAAATGTGCTCGATTTAATAGAAGCGGCTAGCGATAAAATACTCGCTAAAATTTAATCCCTATTTTATTACTAAAGCTAAATTTAACGAGCTTTTTGTCGTATTGCACAGCGTCCCTAAAGTAAGTACATTTTATGCTTACTCAAAGGGAACTTTATGAAAATAAAAATATTACTACTCACTTTATCTATCGCTTCTTGTTCTACTTTTGCTAACGATGTTAGTTTTTCGATTGGGGGTGGCTATCCTTACTTAGTTATTCCTGAAGTGTCTTTGTCGGCTAACGACGACACACAACGCTGGTATGCAAACTATAAACTAGGCCTTGATGATGGATTTTCTGCAGGTTTTGAACAAGCAGTAAGCGATAATAAAAAGCATGCTTTTGGCGCGCTTGTGGGCGCTATTGGTGCAAGAGATACAGACCAAGAGTGTGAAGGTTCAACTAATGATGTAGCAACTGACTTTGCTAATACGCTAGGTTGTGTAATTGGCGGTATTTTTGATGAAGAAACAACAAACGGAATAGGGCTTACGTACAGCTATAACTTTAATGGATTGAACAGCGCTGGTTTTAGATTAGAGCTAGATGTGGGCTATGGCAAAACAAGCGACAGCAACGAAAAAAGAGCCGATGGCGGTATTAGCGTAAGTTACGAATTTTAACTACGTAGAATTTGTATTAGTTGGTATTAAAAAAGGCGCATAA
>NZ_PJBR01000100.1:0-15377 GCF_002863625.1 Pseudoalteromonas sp. MelDa3
CTTTTTATGCTTTAAAGTTTTTTATGAAAGGTAGTGAGGTAACTATGCTTTATCGAGCGCTTGGCTTACATCGGCAATTATGTCTGCAATGTTTTCAATACCAACCGACAAACGAATTAAATCGCGGCTTACGCCCGCATTAGCAAGCTCTTCATCATTTAATTGGCGGTGTGTGGTTGACGCAGGATGACACGCAAGCGACTTGGCATCGCCAATATTAACTAAGCGTAAAATCATGTTTAGCGCATCAATAAAACGAGTACCTGCTTCTAGGCCGCCAGCAATACCAAAACTTAAAATACCGGATGCTTTACCACTGGTAATTTTTTGACTCATTTCGTTATACGGGCTTGATTTAAGCCCTGCGTAATTAACCCAAAGCACTTTTGGATGATTTTCTAAATACTCAGCTAACTGCTGTGCATTTTCGCAGTGGCGATCCATTCTTAAGCCTAAGGTTTCAAGGCCGATTAAAATGTCAGATGCGTTTTTAGGGGCAAGCGCTGCGCCAGTATTTCTAAGTGGCACTACTCTGCAGCGACCAATAAATGCAGCTTCAGCAAAGGCTTCGGTATAAACCACATTGTGATACGACGGATCGGGCTCGTTCATCATTGCAAAACGCGTGGCATTCGCTTTCCAATCAAATTTACCTGAGTCGACAATCATGCCGCCAATAGCAGTACCGTGCCCGTTTATATACTTTGTAAGTGAGTGAACCACTATATCGGCGCCCAGCTCAAA
Organism: Pseudoalteromonas sp. MelDa3; assembly: GCF_002863625.1. NCBI lineage: Bacteria > Pseudomonadati > Pseudomonadota > Gammaproteobacteria > Alteromonadales > Pseudoalteromonadaceae > Pseudoalteromonas > Pseudoalteromonas sp. MelDa3. The sequence continues at coordinate 745 of NZ_PJBR01000100.1, forward strand.
TGGGCGGCATAAATACGGCGTAGCCACGGTATTATCAACAATAAGCGGCACACCTTTGCTATGTGCAATACGTGCTAAACGTTCAATATCAACAATATTACCTGCAGGATTACCAATAGATTCACAAAAAACAGCACGGGTGTTGTCGTCAATTGCATTCTCGAACGCGGTAAAGTCATCGGCTTTAATCATGCGCGCTTCAATACCTTGCCTAGGTAAGGTATGTGCAAATAAGTTATACGTGCCACCATATACTTGGCTGGTGCTTACAATATTAGTACCGACTTCACACAAACATTGAATAGCATACGTAATAGCGGCCATCCCAGAGGCAACAGCTAGCCCACCAATACCCCCTTCCATTGCAGCGATACGTTGTTCAAGTACGGCATTAGTTGGGTTCATTATGCGGGTGTAAATATTTCCAGGTACTTTTAAATCGAATAAATCAGCGCCATGCTGCGTATTATCAAATGTATAAGAAGAAGTGTGATAGATAGGCACGGCTGCCGATTTGGTCGTAGGCTCAGATTCGTAACCGTGGTGCAGTGCTAATGACTCTAATTTCATAATTATTTCCTTCAATTAATTTACCACTAACCTAGCACTTCTTGGTTATAAAATGCACATGAAATATATTAAAGGGTGTTGAGGTGAGGTTATTAAAGTTAAAGGCAGATGAGAGTGATAACCGGTCATTCAGATTGGCTAAGTATCGTCTTTAATTGATCGGTTAAACTGCTCTTTGCGCATATATTAATGAAAATGGGCACTGCGCGCATATTTGTTCATTTAACTTAACTTAAAATTTTTAGAATACTTAGTGATAGTAATACCTTAGGTTATTTGTTAAAAGTAGATAGATGAGCGTTAAGTCGGCAGAAATATGCGCGATGAGCGCACTAGTTAAATTCATGAATTATCGCAAAAGGAATTAACATGCTAGAAGAGCAAAATCCTATGACAGGATTTAGAACATTGGAGCAGGCGTTTTCACAAGGTTTCAGAATGAAACGTGTCCCGTTTACTGATGACATATTCATAGAGAAAGATATAGCGTTAGGTGCAGAAAGGTATACGTATGCATGCTTAAAAAAATTGAAAGTACAACAAATTGTCGTCCTTAATGGAAATCAGCCACTAAATGATCTTCCGTGTTTTTGTTTGTTTTACGGAACACTTGAAGAATTAAGAGGAAAAGGGCTAACTGTTTCTTTTATTGAAAAGATACTTGAGCAATTTAAAAAAGATTTACATAAACGCTACGGGAAAGAGTATTACATCGAAGCATTAATTGAGACTGACAACGAAGCTTCTTTAGCAATTGCAGCTAAATTATTTGGCGAACCTTCCCACGATGGTGTTGATGAGCGGTCAGGAGTACCAACACGAGTCTGGCAATATAAAGTAACTAGATAATGTCATTGTCTAGCCAGCTATATACCAAGTAAAGGCAGTCAGACGGCCTCGTCGCACGGTGTTTTGGATGTTACCAATGGCAACAATTGGCACTGAGGCGAACCTCGGCAAAGAGCAATAAGCAGTCACTCAGGTAAGTTGTCATTAACTTAGTAAGAATAAAAGGAAACTTTTTTTTACATGTTTATATAAGCCGCAGGAAGAGTAATATTTATAATTGGCAATAGTTTACGCTATTTGCTATTAATATAAGTTCATAAAATAAGGACGTTTTCGCGCTAAAATAGGGCAAGTGTGCTCTGATAAAGTTGTTATAAGCAATCGGTAGAATGGAGATTAAATGAAGCTTGATGGAATAATTCCTTTATACAAAAGTATGAAGACTCAAAACATCGATCGTTATCGCTTTGACTATAAAGCAGGTAAAGCAACATTCGATGTGTTCTTTTTTATTGATAGTTCGCCATACTTATTACTGTTTGGGGTAAAAGCAGAAAATTTTAGTTTTGAGTTAGAGGTACTGAATGGCTTCGTTATAGAAACCAAAATTGATAATGATACATACAAAAGACTATGTAAGGTTCTTGGTTTGGAATTTGATCCTAACCGACCGTTTAGCACATGGAATTTCTTTAAAGAGTTTAATTCAAAAATTCCACTTAAAGCTAACACTTCAAGCGCAGTAAAATCTCAAGATATTGCTCCTTACCAGTCGGTCGCAGAAGAGGCTGATAAGATTTATTTTATTGGGTGGAGAGATAATTCAAAATGGGGTACTCAAGTTCAAGATAGTAATCTTGAAAAAACAAGAAAACTTTTGGGTGAAAAGGCGTATCTCCGTTGCAAACAAAAAAATATAAGTAGTTGTTGGTCGGACAAAAAAGATTCCGAAATTAAGGTTACGTTACCATAGTCGTAAATTGCTTATAACAAGCACTTCAAGTCGGAACAAAGCAGTTGGCTTAAGTGGGCGTTAGCCTTATACCCTACATGGAGTTCATTGTGACGTCAGTTTTCAAATACACACAATATAGACCTGAATTCTTTGATAATTTCTATTTAAAATTATCTCGATTTGGTGAATTCAATGACCCATTTGAAATGGTTATGGGCAATTATCTAAGTTCTGTTGATAAGGAAGAGCATGATTTAATAATGTCGCTCTCTAGTACATTATCTGATGGGGCTGCATATTACGATATGGCTTGGGACGCCCTAGCTGGTGTCAGGGCAAGTGTTGGAGTGTTATGTTTTGCTTCAGATGAGAGTAATCTTTTGATGTGGGCTCACTACGCTAACAATCATGAAGGTATATGTATAGAGCTTGATAAGAATGCTGAGTTTTTTACCGGGAAATATAAAAATGCTACCGAGCTTTTAGGAAAAAAACTGGATGATCACTACCAAAACATAGGCGAATTACGAAAAGTTAAATATACACTTGAGCGTCCAACTTACATTGAGCCAAGCGAACTTGAATACGATACTGAGTCATGGTTTGTTAAATCCCTAGAGTGGGAATACGAGCAAGAGCATCGCTTATTATTGCCTATTAGTTTAGCTACGACTCCACCGAAGTCAGGTATGTACTTCTATGCTCTAGAACCGCAAATGATAAAATCAATAATATTAGGCTGCCAAATGCCTGTGGCTACAAAAAAAGAGGTTTATGAAAAGTGTAGTAACCTTGGCATAAAAGTTCGTGAAGCATATATTCATTCTCATCAATTTAAACTTGATATTGTTGATTACAATGAACAAAATCAAAGTAGTTTCGTAAATATGTACAACTTAAATAGAATATCTCGCTGATAACGAAGGCTAACAAGCGACTAAGGTTTCGATTATCCGATCATGGCACTTACCAGTCATATATAAGCGAATCAAACACCTACAAAAAAGGCGCTTCCTTTACGGTAAGCGCCCTTCTCTAATCTCACTAATTACTTATTTTACGATTGTCATTTCGTCTAACAAGTTTTGTGCATTATCTACTTTATCCATTACCCATAGCATGTAGCGCGAATCAACGTGGATTGAGCGATTAAGCTCAGGGTTGTAATCCCAGTCACCAATAATACTTTCGTAAACACCGTCGAACAGTAAGCCTACAAGCTCTGCTTTGCCGTTAAGTGTTGGCGAACCTGAGTTACCACCGGTAGTGTCTACATTTGATAAAAAGTTAACAGGTACTGTATTCATACCGCCCGTGTAATCACCGTAAAGCTTGGCTTTAATTTGCTCTTGTAACTTTTTAGGTGCATTAAATGGGTCAACATCGGTATTTTTAGCTAGTAATCCTTCAAGCGATGTAAAGGGTGTTGCTACCAAGCCATCTTGAGGTGAGTAGCCGCCTACGGTGCCATAGGTTACACGGAGTGTGCTGTTGGCATCGGCGTATACAGGTTTGTTTTTAGCTTTGTTAAACGCAATGATTGCGCTCATTAGCTCTGGGCGAGCGGCTTGTAATTTACCTGCAAGTGCTTTTGATTTATCTTCCTGTGCTTTCATTACTTTAAATATTGCTTTAGCGTACTGCACAAATGGGTCTTGGCTTTGATTTAGCTGGCTAAACGATTGCTCAAATAATGAATTGCGAACAGTGGCATTATCGAGTCTTGACTGCTCATACATGCTATCAAGTAACGCGCTTTGGGTTGCTTTATCAAACCCATTTTGTACTTTAAATACGTTATCAACGTCGCTAAAACGCTCTTCTTTTGGAAGTGCTGCATACAGCTCTAAAAAGTGCAGTAAAATAGCTTTGTCTACTTTGCTATCATAACGGCGCGTCATGCGCTCAAGCCCTGCTTTAATGCGCGGTAGGTCACGTTCTTGATAACCAGATTCACGTTCGCTATTTGGCTTTTGTTTTTCGTAAGCTAAGCGGTATAAACGTCGTGCTGTGCTGATCATTTGTGAGCGGTGCACATAACCTAACATACGGTCGCGTTCACTGTGCTCTTGTGATTGCGCAATTAGCTCAGATAGCTCACCTAATACGCTTCCGTATTGTTCTTTACGCTCACCATCACTATTGATCCATTGTGTTAACTCTTGCTCAAACTGTTTTTTGCGCTCAAGCATAGTGCCTTTTTTGAAGCTTTCGATCATCGAACCATAGTTTTTAATATAGTTGTTATAACCTGCAATGGTGCTTTCGTAAGCAATACGCGCTTTACTGCCGTCTTCTGAGTTTTCTTCAATAAGCGACACGTATTTTGAGTTATGAACGCGTGCTTTAGGGTAGCTGTCGTTAAATACGTTATCTACCTCTGTTGCTATACGGTAGCGGTTAGTACGCCCTGGGTAGCCTGTAACCATTACAAAGTCGCCTTCTTGCACGCCTTTGGCACTTACTTTTAGGTAAGAGTCAGGTACGTAAGGTACGTTGTCTTCGCTGTACTCTGCAGGTTTTCCATCTTTGCCTACATAAGCGCGGTAAAAACCAAAGTCGCCTGTGTGGCGCGGCCACATCCAGTTATCTATATCGCCGCCGTATTTACCTACGCCCATTGCCGGTGCATAAGTTAAGCGTACGTCTTTAATTTCAAGTGACTTAATTAGGTAAAATTCTAAACCACCATGAAACGAATACACATTACAACGATAGCTTTCGTCGGCTTCACATTGGGCTACTAGCGCTTTTTCATTTTTTTCGAGTGCGTCGTAGCGTGCTTTTGCTAATAGCTCGTTAGTACCTTTAATTACTTCATCTGTTACGTTGGTAACCGTTTTTGTTACATATACGCGTGAGCCCGGCGCTGCAGGTAAATCTTCTGTAGGACTTTTAGCTAAAAAGCCATTTTCTAAAATGTTGTTTTCAGGTGTTGAGTTGTATTGTACCGAGCCATAAACACAGTGATGGTTTGACACAACTAAACCTTTAGGCGATACAAACGATGCTGTACAACCACCTAGGCTAATTACCGCATTCATTGGGAATTCGGTTAATTTAGAAATAGATTCAACATCAATTTCAAGCCCCTTGGCTTTTAAAATTGATTCTAATTCTGGAAGTTGGTGTGGTTGCCACATGCCTTCGTCGGCTAAGGCACTACTTGAAAGTGATAAAGAAAATGTGGCTACTAATGTAGCTACAAGAGGTTTTAAACGCATTATAGAATCCTTTTTATTTGTTTCTATAACAAGTTACTCGTCAGTAGCTAATGAGGTCAATAGCCGTGCAATGATTTGTTACAATCGAGTGTTTAATCTTACTTTTTATCAAAATTCATCGAAAAATCAAGAAACTGTTTTGCTGGTATTGGTTTACTAAAATAGAAGCCTTGCATAAAATCACAACCCAATTCGTTCAATAAAGTATGCTGCTCTTTTGTTTCTACACCTTCGGCTACCACTGTCAGTCCTAAGCTGTGCGACATGGCAATAATTGCCTTTACGAGATTACGGTCTTCATTGTTTAATACAATACCGTCAATAAAACTTCTATCTATTTTGAGTACATTAAAAGGGTATTCTCTCAAATAACTTAATGATGAATAACCTGTACCAAAGTCATCCATTGATAAGTTAATGCCTAATGCAGTAATTTCAGTCAGTATATCAACAACATTAGTGTGGCAACTCATCAATACACCTTCAGTTATTTCAAGCTCTAAACTTTCGGGGTTTACGTTTGCTTCACTCAATGAGTTTTGAATAAAACTGAGCAGCCCTACGTCTCTAAATTGGCGAGGAGATAAGTTAACAGCCATTGTATATTTTTGTTGGCGTTTACAGGTACTTTGCCATGTGTTTAAAAAGTGTAAAGCTTGGCTAATGACAAACTTGCCAATAGGTACAATTAATCCTGTATTTTCGGCAATAGGTATAAACTCATCGGGTGTTACGTTACCTAATACAGGGTTATGCCAACGTAATAACGCTTCTGCACCAATGATGTGTTTATTTTTGGCGTCAAATTGGGGCTGGTAGAATAGCTCGAATTCATTGCGTTCAAGGGCGTTACGCATCTGCTCTTCTATTACTAGTCGGCGCTGAATAATTACGTTCATTTTTTTAGTAAAAAATGAATAAGTATTACGACCATATGATTTTGCTTGATACATTGCTGTATCGGCATTTCGTAGTAAATCAGCGACTGTAGTGCCATTTTCAGGATATATGGCTACACCAATACTCGCTGTAAGTATGTGCTCCCGGCCTTCAATTTTAAAAGGAGCTCTAAAGTTATTGAGCAGCTTTTCAGTAATTTTTAGCGCTGCATGGTGATCAGTTATACCTCGTAGTAATACGATAAACTCATCTCCACCGAGTCGCCCTACCGTGTCGTCTTTTCGAAGTGCCTCTTGCAGCCTTTGCGCTGATTCAATTAAAAGTTTGTCTCCTGTTTCATGGCCTAAAGAGTCGTTTATTTTTTTAAAATCATCTAAATCCAAAAACAGTACTGCCGCTTTTTCGTTATTTCTTTGTGCTTCAATAAGTAATTGCGACAAACGATCAAGTGCTAAAAAACGATTTGGGAGTAAAGTTAGACTATCGTAATACGCTTGATGTCTAATTATTTCATCTGATTTATGCTGTTCTGTAATATCTCGAATAATAACCATTAACTGGTTATGTTCTGTTATTTTATTTATTCTTGCTTCAAAAAAAACGAGCCCATGGGGCAAAGCTAGCTCGTATTTAAAGTTCATCATCTGCTCTTTTTCTAATACAAGGCTGATATAATTTTCAAATTTTTTGGCTACTTCCTCAGGTAATACATCTCCCATCTTTTTACCAATAAACTGCTTTGGCTTGGTATAAAGATCGGTTTCATTGCTCGCATGATACTCTAGGATAGTTCCATCATTTTCCATCAAGAAAAATAAATCAGGGATTGCCCCAAAAATGGTTTTTAGCATATCCTCATTAAATGAAGCCTCTGCTTGTGCTTTTTTCACATCCGACAAATCGATATCAATACAGTACATTTGTTTTGTATTATATTGATTTGTAAACATAACATGGCTGGAAAAAACCGATACGTTGTTTCCATCCTTGTCTTGTAAGATAATTTCAGATGCTGGAATTTCTATATCTTTTTTTACCCAATCACTGTGCGCGTCAATAACAAATTCACACATTGGCTCTGGAATTATAAGATCTTCTATTTTTTTCCCTATGGCTTCTTCTTTGGTATAGCCATAAAGTCGCTCACTGCCTTCATTCCAATAAATAACACGACGTTCATTGTCATAACCTTGAACAGAAATAACATTTACTGCATCAAATAACTGATGCAAATAGTCGTTAATTACAAATTGATGGGTTAAGTTTGAAGTCGGGTTATCTGATTTCATTTTGAGGCTATATCCATAATAATTTTATTTAATAATAGAGAAATACTAAATAATAATTAAATTTAACTTTAATGTTAAATTTCCATATACATTTTATACGTCATTATGCAAAACAAAAAAAGAGCCGAAGCTCTTTTTTTAATGGTAGTTATTTATATTTAAACACTATAAAAACTGAGTTTAATTTTTTGTCACATCATTTGGATGTTCCACGCCAATCCATGCTTTGAATAGTGCTTTTTGCTCAGACGTTGCCTCTTTATCAGCAACTACTTTTTTAGGCTTATCAAACTCTTCTGATAATACTAATGTTAAGCTTTCAAGAGCATCGCGACGAAGATAGTCAATAGTTACTTTATCGCCTTTTTTAAACGTTTCTAAGCTGGTTTTTAAATCTTTACCTACGTGATGTTTGTTTATAGCGACAATTTTATCATCGGTAGTTAAGCCTGCTTTCCACGCACTACCATCACGACGAACGTAACTTAGCGTAAGTAACTCGCCCGTGTTTTTAGCAGTAGCGTCAATACTTGCAAGCGCTTTTGCTTTTTCAGGGCGCTCAAATTTCAAGCCTACTTTAGTAAGTAAGTCGTCAAAGTTGATACTTGCAGGTGACTCTACATTGTCTTGCCACCAGCTAGAGTAATCACGCCCGGTTAAATCTTTTAAAATATTAAGCACATCTACGTCTGTAAAGCCTGCTGGTATTTTATGATTGTCATAAAGTGCTTTGTGAACATCGCGATAGCTTATTTTACCTTGGCTTTTTTCTAGCAAGTCGATATCTAAAGCAAGTGAAATTAACGAACCTTCTGAATAAATATTGGTGCTGTAGTTACGTGCATGATCGCCACCTTGGTTAATCCATTTATCAAAGCTTGTTTCGCTTGCGCTTTGCACTTCACGGCCCGGTGTTTGTAAATGACGATTAATGGTTTTACTCATCACTTTAAAAAATTCATCTGTGGTTTCAATACCAGAGCGAACCATTAAATGATCTTCAAAATAACTTGTTGAACCCTCTGCAATCCAAAGCAGTTTAGAGTAATTCATATTAGTGTAATCGTACGGCACTAAACCTTGAGGGCGGTATGCTTTAACATTCCATGTATGAACAAACTCATGCGCAGCGGTGCTAATAAAGGCTAGGTAATCTTCGCGGCTACCAAATCTATCGCGTGGACGTTGAATAATTGTTGAGTTTAAATGCTCTGTTGCACCACCAGCACCCGACGTAGCGTGTACCATAAATACATAACGTTCATATGGATAGCCATCCCAAATTACATTACCAGTAGCAACTAATTTTTTAAGATCGGTAAGCATTTGCTCTACATCGTAGTTACCATCGCCCCATATAACTAAATCGTATTCACGGCCATCTACTTCAAATGTGTGTAGTTGGTTAATACCCGTTTCGATTGGTGAATCAACAAGTACGTCGTAATCTGCTGCTTTAAATGAATTTTTGCCTTTTAAATTATCCATACCCGATACAGAGCGCCACTTTTTAGGTACCTCTAAATTAACGGTTACTGGCTCTTGGCGGAATGATTCACTAAACATAAAAAAGCCTGATGCATCTATAAATGCATGGCTGTCGTCAATGTGGCGAGCGCGCTTACCAAGCTCATTTGCATACACCTGGTAGTCAACATTAACTTCTGTTGGCTCATTAAGGTGAACACGCCATGTACTATGGTCAATTTTTTCCCATTTTAACTCTTTGCCATCTTCATCTTTAGCTTTGAAATAACGAACACCATTGGCAAGGTTTAGCATTTCATAGCGACCCGTTCGCCATGCAGGAAGTTTTATATCAAGATGTGCTTGCGCTGTTTTTGGAAACTCAACACTTACATCGCCTAAATGATGTTGTGGTTGTGAGATTTCTAAAGAATAATTTACATCGGCAAATACAGGTGCTGAACATGCAGCTAAAATAGATAGGGCTAATAACTTTTTCATAGAGACTCTTAGTGGAAACTTAATTGCCTGCAAGACTAGCAAGCCCCTATTTAAAAGTGAATTAAATACGACAAATTGCCCCGTATACGAGTTTATACGTAGTAGCTTATTAAAATTTCTAAGTTTTTTACTAGATAACTACACATAATAAAAATTTGTTGTAAACTGAAGATAATAAAATTAATTTGATGGCGGTACGCTTAGGTGTCTGAAAGATCTAATCCAACAGATAAAAAACTCAAACAAGCAATTGATGCTCGTATGGCTATTGAGAGTGCACGCAAACATCAAGTGGATATTTTGTGCGACTTTGCAGCTAAACTTTCGCTAAGCTGTAAAGGGCTTGATATTGAGTTAGATAATCGCCTTGCTAAATTTAGAAGTGTACTCAATAAAGGTATGAGCTTTGAAGACCTCTCTCCCCTTGTTAGTGAAACTTTGATATTACTTAAAAATCAAGAATCGATTCAGCAAGCTCAGCAACGTGATTTATTCAACAGTGTACAAAATGCAGGTAAACAGTTACAAAAAACTAAAGGTTTACCAGACGATACTCGCAGAGCCCTGAGAAATTTACTCGATCAAGAGATTAATAACGTTCAATCAACCCATGGTTATATTCCGCTACTTGATCAACTTATTCTCTTTTATCATGAAGCATTGCTAACTAAGCAAGACCCTCAAGCCGATAATCAGGGCCCTGTAAAACAGGCTCGTGCAAAAAAACTACTTGAGCTAGCTAACGAACTTATACTTGAAGAAGAAGCTACACTACAAATTAATAGTATAAAAAATAATATTACAGAAAGTGACACAATCGACGCATTACTCGATGTCGCGATAAAGATAATTGAAGTCGTAGTAAAAAACATTAGCAAAGAGCGCAAATCTGCACAAAGCTTTTTAGTTTCATTAAATCAAACCCTCGAAGATCTACATAATTCTATTGTCTCTACTAGTAGACACTCAGAATCGATGAGTATTGAGTTTGATTCGTTGAATAAAAGCATTGAACTAAAAATTAAAAACCTCAACGAACAAACACAAAAAGCAACGTCAATCTCATCTTTAAAAGAACTCGTAGATAACGAATTAAAATCACTAAGCGAAGATTTTCTAGCAAAAGAAAAGTTAGAACGAAAAGATAGAGAAATGCTTAGCACTAGCTTTAGTGAAATAAACAAACGAATTGTTACTTTAGAAGATAAGTTAACAACGTATAAAAAACGCTTAAACGAACAGCGCTTTAAAAGTTTACTTGATGGGCTTACAAAACTGCCTAACCGAGCTGCATTTGATGAACGTTACAATCACGAAATGCATTTGTTTAATGTGCAGCCATCAGATGTTACGCTTGCGGTTATTGATGTTGACCACTTTAAATCTATCAATGATAGATTTGGCCACACCGCAGGTGACATTACCTTACAGGTTATATCAAAAGCGTTGCAAAAATCGGTAAGAAAGTCCGATTTTATAGCGCGTTACGGCGGTGAAGAATTTGTATTGTTAATGCCAGGTGTATCGCTAGAAAACGCAACATTACCTCTGGATAAAGTAAGAAAGGTAATTAAAAATATACCTTTTAAATTTAGAGAAAAACAAATTGAGATCACTATCTCGGTAGGTGCAACTCAGTTTAAAAAAGGCGATACTCTGTTAAAGGCATTTGATAGAGCAGATGATGCTCTTTACGAGGCCAAAAACTCAGGACGAGATAGACTTTGTACCAGTAAATAATGTCATAGCCATTATAGATTTTATGACAAGTAGTTTTTTACGATTTAGCAGTAAGGAGAACGTCTATGTTAATACAGTTAAACCCAACTGGGGTTTTAGATTTACTGTCGCAATTAGAAGTTGATTTATTAGAGCAATCTTCTGCTAGTGAGCGTTATAAGTTATTTAGAAACTGCGTACTAGCAGTGCTTAATGTAGGTAGCCATACCGACGAAAGTAGCGATATATACGACAAATACAAAGATTTTGATATTCGTTTAGTAAGCCGCGAACGAGGTATTAAAATTGAGCTTGAAAACCCACCCGAAACCGCATTTGTTGATGGCGAAATAATTACCGGAATTCACGAGCATATATTTTCTGTTATTCGCGATATTTTGTTTATTTGTCAAAAATACGAAAAAGATTTAAAAGAGCAAAAAGCCATTACTCATATGGTGTTCGATATGCTCAGAAATGCAGGTGCTTTGCGTGTTAATAGCGAACCAAGTATGGTTGTTTGCTGGGGCGGACACTCAATAAACGAAGTTGAATATAAATACACAAAACAAGTAGGTTACGAACTGGGCTTACGTGGATTAAATATTTGTACTGGTTGTGGCCCTGGTGCCATGAAAGGCCCAATGAAAGGTGCCACTATTGGCCATGCAAAACAGCGCAATACCAATAACCGTTACTTAGGCCTAACAGAGCCAAGCATTATTGCTGCAGAGCCACCAAACCCTATTGTTAACGAATTAGTTATTTTACCTGACATTGAAAAGCGCCTTGAAGCTTTTATAAGAACAGCTCACGCTATTATCATTTTTCCTGGAGGCGCAGGTACTGCTGAAGAATTGCTATATTTATTAGGGATATTACTTCATCCAGATAACACCAAACAATGTTTGCCTGTTATTTTAACTGGCCCTAAAGAAAGTGAAGCGTACTTTAAAGAGCTGTGTGAATTTGTTGAAATGACGCTTGGTAAAGAAGCATTAGATAAGTTTGAAGTTATTATTGATAATCCTGAGTTAGTTGGGCAAAAGCTAAGATCGGCTATGGCCAATGTTCGTGATTACCGTAAAAGTGAAGGCGATGCCTACTACTTTAACTGGACGTTAAAAATCGATAACGATTTTCAACAACCTTTTGCACCAACACACGAAAATATGGCAAGTCTTGATTTACATCTTGATCAACCAAAGCAGTTATTAGCGGCTAATTTACGCAGAGCTTTTTCAGGTATTGTAGCTGGAAATGTAAAAGACGAAGGCGTTAAAGCCATTAAGCAAAACGGTCCATACATTTTAAGTGGCGAGCCTGCCCTTATGGAAAATATGGATACGTTATTACAAGCATTTGTTGATCAAGGCCGTATGAAACTCCCTGGCAGCAAATACATTCCGTGTTACAAAATAAAAGCATGAGTTTTATAGTTTGAAACCCCATTTACTTCTTATTGATGCGCTTAATTTAATTAGGCGCATTTACGCCGTTGACGCTAATCAAAAACATCACAGTGATGAGCAAATGATACAAACGTGCTGTGCACGTGTAGCTCATGCGTGTAAAAAGCTTTTAGATACAAGTAATGCAACCCATGCGATTGCGGTATTTGATGGTGACAAAAGCTGGCGTTATCATTTTTATAAAGACTACAAACACTCCCGTGCCCCAATGCCTCAAGTGCTAAAAGATGCCTTAGAGCACTTTAAAACCGCAATAGAAGAAACCGGTATTGTTGTATTTGAGCCTATTAACGATGAAGCCGATGACATTATTGCAACGCTTGCGTTTAAGGCATCAAATAATCAAATAGCTAATACTGTTGTCTCTACTGATAAAGGCTTTTTACCCTATATAGGCCCCTACATTACAGTTTATGATTATTTTAAAAAACTCTATTTAGATGAGACAAGTATAAAAGAGCGTTTTGGTGTTGAGCAAAATAAGCTCGTTGATTTTTGGGCTTTGGCTGGTGATAAAACAAATGATATTCCGGGAGTAAAAGGAATAGGCACTAAGTCTGCGCAGCAAATAGTTAATAACTATAATTCAATTGAGCATGCGGCCGAAGATGAGTCTCTAAGCCCGAGTATTAAAGCAAAGTTAGCCGCTAATATGGATATGTACGTAATCTCAAAGCACTTGGTTAGTTTACGCACCGATATAAATTTAGGCTTTAGTTTAAAGCAGTTAAGGCTTAATTAATCGCAAGTTAATAGCCTCTAAACATTACAAAACGTATACTATTTATTAGTTACCGGAGTTAGAGTAAACCATATTGAAAAAATTTATCCGATATTTAATCTTAGGTTTAGGGCTATATGCATTGATAGCAGCGTTGGTGATCACCTTTTATAAAGACGATCCTCAGGCTATGATTTGGCAAGACCGAGAGGCTTTCAATAAACGTTATATCGAAAAACTATCACTTGAGCAGCCAACAACACTAAATACTGTGCTTGATTATTTAGGCAGCCCCGACCTTACTTATGCCAAACGAGATGGTGAACAGGTATTTCAGATTGTTTTTTACCGTACACAGCATAAAACATCTGACGGTATAACCACTATGGATGAATGTACTGGGTTATTATTTAAAAATGGGCAGCTATTTTTATGGGGTCCTAGTGCATATAATAAATATCAAGAACAAAATTAGGTGAAGGTTTAATGGATGAAGCTGTTTCAACTACTTTAGAGCAGCTGCTTAATAATACGCAGCTGTTTTTAAGCTATTATAACAATAAACAAAAATGGACAGCCTTATACCCCATGGCAAGTAAGCTAGCTGAGCAATATAGAGTGCTCTATAGCGAACAGCCATTCGCATTACAAGCTCGTTTAACACTTTATAATCCTAATTATTCTTATGCCACCAACTTAGTTGTTAGTCAGAGTGTAATAACCGCTGCACTTTGTAAATCTCAACACTATAACAATGCCCTAAGCGAGCTATACATAGCGGCTTCACTCATTGAGCATTTATGTGTTGGAGCGCAATTAAACAAGCTCTGTGAGCAAACACCTTTTCAAGACTCCGATAAAAACATATGGAAAATGCGTCATCAGTTAGCTGCAAAAGTAATGTTATCCAGTGGCGATTCTGCCAAACCCGTTACGCAATTATTAGCTAAGTTAAGTAAATATAAACAAGCATTGGTAAGTGCTCCTAAAATAATGCTTTACGATGGGGGCATAACACTAATTGCT
>NZ_PJBR01000101.1:0-15238 GCF_002863625.1 Pseudoalteromonas sp. MelDa3
AATGAGGGTAACATGATGAAACTCATCCAACTAGCTAAAGTCTGCATAGCTTTAATTCCATGCACAGCTTTTGGACAAGCATTTGATGAATGTCCGAGCCAAGCCTTTCTAATGCAAAACTCTAACGCACAACTTTACGGTATCGATCTAGTGTCAGCTAAACCAACTGTACTTGCTTCAAGCCTTACATTTGAAGATGAAGCAAATGGTGAGAGCGTAAATGCCGTCGGGTTTAACTATAAAGACCAGTACATGTATGGGTTCAGCCGTCAATCACCTAAAAGTGTTGTACAAATTGGTAGCGATTATGAAATGAAACGCCTTACAGTAGAAGGTTTACCAGATACAAACTTTTACGTTGGTGATATTCAGGTTACAGGCGAGGATGGTAATCAAAGTGCAACTTACTATGTTTATACACCTAGTTTTGGCTTGTATTCAGTTAATCTTGATGGCGATTTAAATGAAACAATTACTGCCAAACTTGCTAATGGCAGTAACAGTTGGAAGCTAGGTATTTTCGATTTTGCTTTTCACCCGACTAGCAACCTATTGTATGCTGTTGAAAGCAACGGTGACTTACATGAAGTTAATGTAACTACCAACACCACAAAGTTTATTACTCAATTAGATATTGGAGATGACTCTGGTGCATTTGGTGCAGCCTACTTTGATATTAATGGTCAGTTTTATTTTAGTAATAATAGCAGCGGTAAAATTCATAAAGTTGATTTAAGTGTAAGCCCAGTTGTAGGGTATACCCCAGTAGCAAATGTATTTACCTCTGGCCCAAAATCTAGCCAAAACGATGGGGCCCGTTGTGCTATAGCAGAAGTTAAAGTTACGGATAGCTCAATTGATTTTGGAGATGCACCAAGCCCATATAATACAAGTTTAGAAAAAAGTGGCGCACGTCACTTATTTGCTCCTGACAACACCAATGCCAATTTAATTTATTTAGGTGCAACAGTTGATGGTGAAAATATTAATTTCGAAACTGACTTAGAAGACTCCCCAATTGATAGTTCAGATGATGGCGTAAGCTTTGTTACTGCAATTTCCGCAGGGCAAGATTCACAGATAATTGTTAATGCATCGGCTGAAGGTTATTTATACGCATGGTTCGATTGGGATCAAAACGGTGCGTTTACCGAAGATGAGCGCACAGTTACTAAGCTACAACTAAATGCTGGTGATAACAGTATTGTCATTTCAGTGCCAGAGAATACTAAATCAGGTGAAACCTGGGCTCGCTTCAGAGTTACAGATGGTTCAGAAGCATCACTAATTACAGCCACGGGTGGCGTGCTAGGTGGAGAAGTAGAAGATTATCAAATAACAACATATGCAAGCGCAGTATACCCGGGGGAAAGTGACTGGGTAACACTTGCCTTTGAAGATAAATGGCCTTATGCCGGCGATTATGACTTTAACGATGTTGTACTAAATTACAGAACTACCCAACTAATAGAAGGTGGCGCTATTATTGGATACAAAATAGACGGCCAACTCGTTGGAATAGGCGCAACTTATCATAACGGGTTTGCAGTAAGGCTTCAGGAAACGCTAAATAGTGGTGAAACTAAGTCAATTTTACGCAGTGAAGTCGATGAGCAAAAAATTTCATTAGTAATTGATGGTCAAGTACAAAGCGGTGACTTTTTAGAAGCCGACAGAAATGACGCTATTTTAATCTTTATGCAAGATACTTGGGATTATGTTTCAACCGACTCTGGATGCAGTTATTTCAGAACAGAAAGCGGATGCAACAAAAATAGCCTCGTACCATTTAGCATGACAATTCCTCTTAATACGGCTAAATCGGTATCAACATCACCAGGTACGCTGCTAGACCCATTTATTTTTGCTTCTGAGGGTTTTTATCACGGCGATTTTTTAATTGACCAAGAAGCACGAGGCTGGGAGGTGCATATTAAGAATCAAGTACCTACAGAGGCTTTCAATTCTAGCTTTTTAGCATTAGATGGTTCTGATGACAAAAGCGAGAGCGGAGATGGCCTATATTTTTTAACTGAAAATGGTCTGCCTTGGGCCCTTGAAATTGGTATGCAGTGGCAACACCCGCTTGAAGGAATAGATATCACCCAAGCTTATGAAAGCTTTGCCGAATTTGCTGAATCATCAGGTAAACAAAGCTCACAATGGTTTAATAAATTCAACGCAAATAGCGTTGTTGAAAAAGGGGAATAATTATGAACAAGACAATATTAATCATAGCTTTATCAATGTATTTGGCTGCCTGTGGTGGTGGCGATAGCGAAACAACCACACCAACAGTAGCTGATAACCCAACAAGTGATCCTGTCACATCAGAAGAACCTGCTGGTATGGCAAGCTTAGAGGTTGCAGAAGGCTTTGATCTCTCTACTAAATTTGATTTAGATGTAGATGTAAATTTGGGTCTTGGTGATGTCCGTGCTTATTTAAATATATGTCAGAAAAAAACCGACTCCCTTAGGGCTGACTACAATAATTGCTTATTTAGGTCGCCATTATCTCAAAGTGCTATAAATACTGCGCTTACTATGAGCCGACAAGATATCGAATTAGTTGCAGAAATTTGGTTTTATGACAACAGCACACAACCTTTATCTTTTACTTGGGTATTCGACGATACTAAAGAGCAACAGCTTTTTGAAATGAGATAATGATTGCAAAACCTTAATTCATTTTCCCCCTTGTAAGGAATATAGTTTTTATATTCCTTTTTTCTTTCGTTATAACGGTCCTAGTACATAATAAAGATAATATTATTTAGACTGCATTATTTTATACTCAATAAAAATCTACGGAGCTAAAATGCAAAAAATACATGCGCATAAGGCTAAGCATATTATTGGTTATTGCTTGTTTATAATTTCGCTTGTTTTATTAATTCTTGCTTTCAATCCAATACAAAATTATGCAGCAGATTTAATTCGTTCTTTTCGTTTTCAGCTACTAGCTATCTGTTTATTATTAGGTATAACGTTACTGTTATTACGCGCACTAAAGCTTTCACTAATCATATTGATAATGAGCGGTCTATGTTTACACCCTTGGTACTCAAACTCTAATATTACAACTGATAGAAAAACAAATTATAGCACTCAAATAAATATCAAACAGATAAACTTAAGCTATTCGAATCAACATGTTGAGAATCAATTTAAAGATATTATAACGCAGCAATGGGATATTTTAATTCTTCAAGAGTTTAATGACCGTAACCGAAACTTACTTCAGCCTTTTTTGAAACGTGCACATTTATTTGGGTATAAAGAAGTTGAAGGAAGCCCATATGGCATAGTCGTTGTTTCACGGTTGCCTATCTTGCTAAAGCAGCAGGTAAGAATTGATGGAGACAGGCTAGGCTATATAAAGCTGCAATTTTTAATTGCAGAGAAAATTATTACGGGGTTTATTGCTCACCCGCCGTCACCACGAACTGAACAAAAATGGCAGAATAGAAATTTAATATTAAATAATCTCAAAAATGTAGTAAATAAAACGCCTTCACCTTGGTTCATATCGGGGGATTTAAATACCGTTCCATGGTCGCATTTTTACTATTGGCAAAGTCATAATAGCTGCTATAACACGTTACCTGGGTATGTAACTTATTCGCCCTTAGGTTTTATACGTTCTACTTTTACAAGCTTTGCTATTGACCATTGTATTGTTGACGCCAGCTCAGAAATAGATAATGTCCAAGTAAGTGACTTTAAAGGTAGTGATCATCAGTTATTGAGTTTTACGATTAACATTAAATAAGCATCATTTCTGTATTAAAAAAGTAAGAGTATTTTTTATATCGTGTAATAAGCTTCTCAAATTTCGTTTATGAGGAAACATCACAAATGCAGTAAGCGCAATAGGTAGAGCTTTAAACTTTTTCCCTAACTCACGATAATATTCAGCATAGCACTCGAGGATCCTCGCTTGTGCTTTAAATCGTGTATTTATATTTACATCTTTTTTAAAACGGGACACTATTTCTTTCATAGCATTAAGGCGGTTCGTTCTGTTCGCAGTAATAGAATCTGAACGCATTAAATAGTCCATTGAAATTTTTGTTGAGAAACCAACATTTCCGATTCGGGCTAGTTTTAACCAACAATCCCAATCACTTGCACTTTTTAATGAACTATCAAAACGATTTACATAGTTTATAGCAGTCCGCTTAACCATTACTGATGAAGTTCCTATAACATTAGCGAATAATAAAAAGCCCAAAGGCGCTTCGAGGTTTTGAAAGCCTATAACCCCTGTGTCTATTTTTTCTGAGAACTCAGGCCAATAAGAGTAACAATCTACAATGGGATTGTAATTTTCGTCAACATGCATATAGTTTGTAAAGCTTAGAACACAGTCTTCTTTTGTTTGCATGTATTGAAGCTGCTCATGTAGTTTATCATCGCTCCAGTAATCATCTGCATCTAAAAATGCAATATAATCCCCAATAGCAGCTTTTATCGCTTCATTTCTAACGTTAGCGACACCTGAGTTACTTTGCTGGATAATTCGTAACTGTCCAAATGTCGCTTGTGCATCTTCTAACCACTCTACACTTCCATCGGTTGAGCCGTCATCAATCACAATTATCTCCAATTGCACCTTTGTTTGTTTAACGACACTCGTAATAGCTTTTGCTAGATATGCCTTACAGTTATAGTTGGGTATTATAACACTTATCTCAATGCTCATAGCTAACTCCCTACACGTTTAAAATTAAGTAACTTTGTATACGCAATTTAAGAGCCAGTTTTTTTTATGGCTTTTAGCGAGGTTTTTAACCATTCATTTGCATTATGCAATTTATCGTCGCAATTTGAATTTTTATGAACTGATATTAGCTTTATTTTATAGGCATAAATCTTGCTAAGTTAGTAAAAGATTCATACGGAGACTTTAAATGAAACATATTGGGATTGTTGTACCTACTTTTCATATTCAATCAGAAACCTTTGTTGTAACTGAAATAAATGCTTTAGTTAAAGCTGGACATAAAGTAAGCGTAGTTACTTTCGACAACCTTAATGATTGCCCAAATCTAGATAGTAGTGTTGAAATTATTATTATCAATAAATCAATATCTGCAGCACTAAGATATGCTCTAAAAAAGCCTTTTACTACTATCAAAGGAGGGTTTTTAGCAAATAAATTTTCTGTCATCTCCATTGTTTCATTATTAGGTTATGGGTTAAATATTGCTGAGGTGATTAATCTCCATAAGATTGAACACTTACATTGCCATTTTATGCACGCCCCTCTTGCCTATGCAATAGTAGCAAGTCGACTGGCACAGATTAGTATTTCATCAATTGGTCACGGTCATGATGTATACGTCAATGATTCAGATTTGAAGCTAAAGGTTTCTTTATGTAATTTTTCGGTTGCCGTTTGCGAAGATATGGAATATTTCCTAAAAAAATACAAAGTCGGACAAATAAAGCTTCTTCACTGTGGTGTTGATTTAAGTTTATTTAATTCTAGCCCTACCCGCTTAAATGAAGCTGTGAAACTATTATTTATTGGTCGTTTAGTTGAGAAAAAAGGGTTGCACTTCCTTCTTCCTGCTTTGAAGAAAATAAGTAAAACATACCCAATTTCATTAGATATTGTGGGTGATGGTCCAATGTTAAACGACCTCAAATATTTATGTGAAGAGCTTAACATAGAAAAATATGTAAGATTTTTAGGTCACAGAGCCCCTCTTTGGCTTGCTAAAAATACAAGTAAATATTCTGCACTTATAGCTCCATTTTGTATCTCAAAGAACGGTGACAAAGATACTGGCCCACTAGTACTTAAGGAAGCAATGGCAAGTGGTATACCTGTGCTTACAACTGAATTAATGGGTACGAAAGAAATAGTAAACAACAAAGTAGGTTTTAAATGTGAACCTTCGAGTATAAGCGGCCTAGAAAATATGTTAATTGATTTCTGTAAGTTAAACCCTTACGAACGCTACGAGAAAGGTTCAAATGCCAAGCATTGGGTTGCCAGTAATTTTAATGCGAATTCGCAAGCTAAAAAACTATCTGGTTGGATCCAAAGTATCTAGGAAACGATATGAACGCAATGAAGCAAGTATTATATTTTGGATTCTCTACACTAGCCCTTAAAGGGCTCGGGTTTGCTTTATTACCTATATCTACTCGTCTATTAACACAAAGCCAATTTGGTGAATTAAATTTTTTGGTTTCTATCTCAGCTGTCCTGTCTCTATTACTTTGTTTAGGCCTTCCTGAGTTAATATTTAAACAACAATCAGCTAACCCAAAGCAAAAACTTGCACTCTTTAGGGATTCAATCTTACTCAGTATTCTCATTAATGGTTTATTTTTGATTACTACTCTGATGTTTACTGAGCCTTTGCTATCTTTATTACCTGTTGCTTTAAATCCTATTGATATTAAACTTTTAGCAATTAATTTAGTTTTATCTTCAGCTTTAACCATTCTTTTTTGTTATTTAAGATATTACGAAATGGCAAAACATTTCTTATGGCTAGCCCTTTTACAAGGAATTAGCCAAACAACGATAACAATTACTTTTTTGTATTTAGGGTATGGCGTTACTGGAGTTATGGCTTCTGGAATCTTAGCCAGTTTACTTACACTAGTGGTAACAACGTCAATTGTCCTTAAAAATATAACAATTAGCTTTAACGTAATAAAATGGACAATTAGCTACAAAGATACCCTGTTTTTATGCAGTATTATTATGTCCTCATTATTTGTTTATACCAATAATGGCGCAGAAAACTGGTTCATCGTCGAAAGTGTAGGCAAAGAAAAACTAGCTCAGTATTATGTAGCATTACAGTTTGCTATTATGACCTCATTTACATTTGAACCTATCAGAATGTGGTGGTTTTCAAGGCGCTTTAAAGAGCTTTCTGCCTGCCCTAAAAACTACGTGTATTTATGTGAATTGAGTTTAGATATCGGCATATTACTCTGCACAATTATGCTTGTACTTACTCCCTTTGTTTTTACCCTTGTTCTGCCTAGTAACTATCTATTAAATAGCTGGTTACTACCCTCTCTTATTTGCATTGTGGTGCTAAGACATCACAGTGACTTACTAAATATTGGATGTTACATACATCGTAATGGGTTTTATGTGAGTGCAGTCAATGGAATAAGCGCTTTAACTGCACTAATCTTATTGGTAATACTGGTACCCTTAAAAGGCATACTGGGCGCTGTTATTGCACTGTTTATTGCACAATTAATTAAAACTTTATTGTTTTTTTTCATCAGCCAAAAGCTTGAAAAGCTTCCATATAGTATTAAACGCTTAATACCATCTTGGGTTGGTTTTAGCACAATTTACTTACTGAGTATTAGCCAACTTGAACACTTATTATTGTGGCAAGTAGCCTTTTTTACAATTTATACAGCTGCACTATTTAAAAAGTACAAATCACCTATCCGAACAGCCCTAAACACATTGTTCGAAAGGTCTGCCCATGATTAACTGGTATAAGCAGCATTACCTTATTATTAATGGCCTCTTATTAACTACTACCATTTTGGCTTTATATGTCATGTTTGGGCCCATCGCAGCATTTGCCTTATTACTACTCCCTTTTGCCGGTTATTTAGCCGTTCGAGTTAGCACTGCTTTTGTTATTTTGTTCATTTTATTTAGTTACTTTAGGCTACATGAAGCATTTGTATTTTTGATGCCCTTGAAGATTCCAAAATTACTTGCACTTGCGAGTATTTTTGGCATTTTTTGGCATTTATTTATTTCTAAAAAGCTAAGGCCACATTGGAACCAAACACATTTAGTGTTTGTAATATGGTTTGTGTGGCTAACGGTCTGTGTATTTGCAGCAACTAACCGTGGCATGGCTATCGAATACTGGTCTGGTGTGCTCGTTAAAGTGTTTATAATGGTATTTGCGATTAGTTGGTGGCTTACTCGTTTCTCACACTTTAGCTATGTTCGAATTGGAATAATGATCTCAGGTATAAGCATAGCGCTTGTCGCACTTAGTAACAAAATGAATGGCATAGGCCTAGTTGAAGGATCTAGAGTCACTATTTCTCGCGATATTCGCTCTCAGCTTGGCGATCCTAATGACCTATCATTAGTACTTATGTTTCCTGTGTCTTTTTTAGCCGCAGAGTTATTTGACAGTAACACGCATAAATTTCGCCGAGCCTTTGCTGCATTTGGCTTAATTTTGGCTATATCAGGAGTTATTGCAACACAAAGTCGTGGTGGGCTATTAGGCATTGCAGCTATTTTAAGTTTCTTCTTATATCAAAAGGTCAAGAATCCTCTGGTAGTTGGCATTTGTGGTGCAGTAGCCATGATGGCTATGATGGTCTTTGCAGGCATTTCAGACAGACAAAGTGGTGGAGCAGAAGAAAGTGGAGTTGATGAATCCGCAATGGGCCGTATTTATGCATGGCATGCAGCTATAAATATGGGGGTTGCTAACCCATTAACAGGCGTAGGTATTAATAATTTTTTTGTTAACTATTATTTTTATAGTCCTCATTGGGATGGCAAGAATCATGCAGTACACAGTACCTGGTTTCAAGTTTTAGGTGAAACAGGATTTGTAGGTTTATTTATTTTTTTATTATTTATTGCCAGTATCTATCGTAGTTTATCCCGAATATATTCGATAAATAAGGTTAACTACAATAAAGATGTGATCATAAATGCTAATGCTCTAAAAGCGGGATTAATTGGTTTTATGGTATCTGGCACGTTTTTAACACAAGCCTTTACATGGCCTTTATATATAATTTTAGCACTGACTATCGCACTCGAAAAATTGGCAGTAGATAGTAGTAAGGAGAAATAAAATGCTGATGAAATTTAAACGGTGGCTAAAAACCAGTGAAAGCCCCTTAGCAGCAAATATATTTCAATTTGCAAAAAATATTCGCAATCCGCAAATGATCGTTATTCCATATGTGCACAGCACACTATTTAGTTTGCACCATTTAGTTAAGTTTATAATTAGTGAATTAGGACGAATTTTATATTATACACCGTTATTCAAAAGCCAAATTAAAGGGACTAAGAAAGGCTTATATTTATACTCGGGTATGCCACAAATTCTGGGGAATCTTAATATAGAATGTGCTGATAATGTGCGAATGTCAGGCATTAGTACATTTTGCGGCCGCGTAAGCACTCATCGTGAAGCAACCCTTACTATAGGAAGTAATGTTGATATTGGTTGGCAAAATGCATTTTCTGTAGGGGATAAAATAATACTAGAAGATGATGTACGTCTTGCAGGGCGTATATTCTTAGCTGGATTTCCTGGACACCCAATTGATTGCAAGCGACGCGCAAAAGGCGACCTCGATGATGATAGTCAAATTGGAGATATTATTATTAAACGTGGTGCTTGGATTGGTACCGGTTCTACTATTTTAGGTGGTGTAACAATTGGTGAAGGCGCTATTATTGGCGCAGGCAGTGTTGTAACTAAGAATATTCCGCCCTTTACTATTGCAGCAGGAAACCCTGCAAAAGTAGTAAAAAAAATAAAGGAAGACTAATAATATGAAGTTTATTGTTTTTGCAGAGGATTGGGGAAGCCACCCAAGTAGCACACAGCACTTATTCAAAGAGCTCGCAAAAAATAACCATATTTTATGGATAAACTCTATAGGTATGCGCAAACCTACATTTAGACTTAACGACCTAAAGCGTGTATTTAATAAGGTGATGCAAATATTTAATCGCTCTAACAGTGAAGCTAAAAATAAACTTCCTAACAATATGCAGGTATTTAAACTGCCTATTCTCCCTTGGCACGATAATGCCTTAGTTAGGGCATTTAACAAACGTGTATTTGCTAAATATCTCAAAGATACAAACATACAAGAACCAATAACTTATTGGCTAAGCGTACCAGTAGCTGAATATTTAATTACCCTTAAAAGTGCCGATAAGTTAATTTATTATTGTGGTGATGACTTTAGCGCCCTAGCTGGTGTTGATGCAAAAATGGTGGCGCCTTTTGAGCAATCACTAATTAAAAAAGCCCACCTTATTTACGTTATAAGTCAGTTATTAAAAAATAAAATGCCTGCTCACAAAACTAAAATGCTTACGCACGGTGTGAACTTTGATTTATTTTCCTCAAATGTCGCTAAAGCACCTGAAATCAGTACGATAAATGAGCCCATCATTGGCTTTTATGGAAGTATAAATGCGTGGTTAGATATTGCTTTACTAACGGCATTAGCCGCTTCTCGCCCGCAATATAAAATAGTTTTAATTGGCGATTTAACCATCCCTATTCCCCAGTTATTACAATTTAAAAATGTAATACACATACCTGCAGTTAATCACAATAGGCTTGTGGAGTTTTCTTCTCATTGGGATGTTTCAATTTTACCTTTTGTTAACAACCAACAAATCAGAGCCTGTGACCCTCTTAAGTTAAAAGAATATTTAGCCGTTGGAAAACCAATTGTTGCAACTAGGTTTCCCGCTGTAGAAAGGTTTCAACCACAAATTTTTATAGCTAAAACGCAAGATGAGTTTATTGCCCACATTGATAAAGCAATTAACCTAGATGAGCCAACATTAAGCGCACTTAAAACTTCTCAAAGCGATCTTGCTAAACAGCATAGTTGGTCCTCTAAGGCATTATCGGTAGAAAAAACTTTCTGAGCTAAATTTTTAATATTGGCTCAACTTCTGCAACTAACTTATTAGAATTGGTTATTTGCAGATTTAATTTTTATTTTGCAAATAATCTTGGATCTCGCGTAGCAATATGCAAATGCACAGGTTGGATTATGTTGGTTAGAGAGCAAATAAAAAGATTACTTTATTTAGCGTTGTATGCTGTGTACATGCGAATAAAGCTATTTATTTTACCGCTTATTGTTGTACCTATTGTAATTACTTTTTTAGCCGCAACAGCTGAAAAACAATATACCAACCATGCCACAATTTTAATTGAAGAGTCAGCATTACTTAACCCTTATTTAGATGATTTATCTTTCTCGTTTGACTTATCAAACCGCATGGCGGCATTAAGAACGTTGGTAATTAGCCGCAAAGTTTTAATTGCTGTAGCTAGAGATACAGGGTTAGTTGCCGCTGATGCACCACCTGCCGATATAGAAGAAATACATCAAAAATTATCTAAAGCATTATCGCTTTCCTTAGTCGGCGATGAACTAGTAAGAGTAAATTTTATTTGGCATGAACAATCACAAATGAAACTTGTACTTGAAAAAATTGTTGAAAAATTTATTGAAAGCTTATTGGCGCCAACTAAAGCCTCATTAGATACTTCTGAACAATTTTTTTATCAGCAACTTGTTAGTTTAAGAGAAGAATTAGAAATATCCGAAGAAGAATTAGCAAATTTTAAAACCCACAATCGAAATACTTTACCTACTGTTTTACATAGTAATCGCCAAACATTTGATAAGTTACTAAGTGATAAACAACAAAAACTGATAACACTTTCAGGAGCTAAAGCAAGGCTGAGTTCACTTACAAATAAAATGGGGCAAGCCAATCCAATTCTAGGAAAATTGGAAGAGCGTATTATAACAGTAGAATCTGAATTCAGTTTTCTGAAAACTCGGTATACCGACAAGCATAGCAAAGTTATCTCTAAAAAAAGAGAGTTGGTAAATCTAAAGACACGGCAACAGGCCTTAATAGAAAATAGTAAAGATATTGATATAAAGAACCTCGATCAACTTTGGCAAATGGCAAATACTTTGCCTAGCGGAAAAGATAACGAAACTAGTATGTTAGTCTCGCAAATTTTGGCTTTAGAAGAAGCAAAAAATGAAGTATCTCAACACGAACAAGAACTTATAATATTAGAAGAACAAGTTAATGATGTGAGCGAACGATTGCTTATTACAAGTGATGTAGAAAAGCAATTGAGAAAGCTTGAACGTGATTATGATGTAAAACAATCGCTCTATAAAGATATGCTTGGCCGTTATGAAATGGCCAAGGTTACTGGAAAACTAGTTAAGTACGAAGGCCCGGATAAAGTAAAAACAATTGAACGTGCATATAGCCCGACTCAACCAATAAACACATCCCTTGTTGTTTCTATTATTTTAGGAATTGTACTTGGCATATTTGCTAGTGCTACAGCGGTATTTATCGCAACTCTATTTGATAGCCACTTAAAAGATATTCAAACCATTGAGAAATTATCTTCGCTGGAGGTGGTCACAATTTTACCTATTGTTGGCAACAACAATTTAAGAACTGTTTTAAACAAAAAAACGCCCCCTTTTGCGAAGAGGAAATAATATGAACATTTTACACTTAGTCCAACATTTTAAGATTGGTGGCCTTGAAAAAATGGCAGTGACACTAATGCAAAAAAGTCGCTATGCCAATACCAGCTTAATTGTTTCGCTTGAAGGGAATGATCAAGAGGCAATTGAGCAGTGGCCTGCACTTTCATTATTTAAACAAAAATTAATTTGTTTAAATAAAGCTCCAAAATTTGATCGTAACGTTATAAAGCAGCTCAGCGATATTATCGATGAGTATAATATACAGGTTATTCATAGCCACCATATTGGTCCTATGCTATATGCCGGACTAGCATGTATAAGAAACAAGCAAGTTAAGCATGTATCTACTATTCACGATGCTTGGTATTTACAAGACTTCAAACAACGCTTGATCACCAAAGGGTTAAATATATTGACTAAAATACATTGGGTTGCGGATGCTAAAGTAGTTGCCAATGACTTTTATAATATGACCTCAATATCAGCCGATAAAACCATATTAAACGGAATTGACTTTGAACAATTCACCGGTGTTGATATGCAACATGCACGTACAAAGTTTCATCTGCCTTCAGATAAAATATTGATAGGTTGTGCAGCAAGGCTGGAGCCCGGTAAGGGGCATTTAGAGTTAATTAATTTATTACCTTCATTACCGCAAAATATAAATTTTGTATTTGCTGGAAGCGGGAGCTTAATTTCATCATTAATGGAGCATGCACTTAATCTAGAAGTACTTGAGCGCATTAACTTTTTAGGTAATGTACAAGAAATGCACTACTTTTACTCAGCTATAAATATTATGTGCCTGTACTCAGAAAGAGAAGGCTTGCCTTTATCTATATTGGAAGCAATGGCTTGCGGTAAAGCCATTGTAGCAACAGATGTTGGTGGTATTAGCGAAGTTGTAAGTAGTAAACAAGGTGTGCTCGTGAATTTCGGTGACAACGAGGCATTAAAATTAGCCCTATTAGATGCGATCAACTTAGAGGATAAAGACAGTATTAGAAACTATATCATTGCACTAGCTGATGCTAAGACAATGAGCGATGCCTATGACAACTTTTACAATGCTATATCAGCATAAGGAAAAATAATGACTATTATTCTGATTATTCTAACTATTTTGGTATTTTTAGTTGTATATCATCATGTAGGCTATGTCGCATTACTTAAATTAGTTAGTAAAAAAGAAATATCCCCTGACAATGAGTATGATGCACAAGTACCGGCTTACTTTGGGATTTTAATGTGTGCCTATAATGAACAAGAGCATATTAAAGACAAGCTTTATAATCTTGGTGCCCTTTTATATGAAACTGAGATGTATGCAATTCATGTTTACTTAGATGGTTGCACTGACAATACTTATGAAGAAGCAATTATTGCACAGTCAAAACTAGCTGAACAAAACGTGATATGTCACCTTCACGTCAACAATACAAATCAAGGTAAAGCACATGGCGTTAATGAACTTATAAAGCTAACAAAAAGTAATTATGATGTACTTCTGTTCACTGATGTCAGTGCCTTATTAAGTATTGACGTACTCAAGAGAATTGATAAAGGCTTCAAAGATCCAAAAGTAAATGTAATTACCGGAGTGTATATCCTTGATGATGATGCTACCGCTGAACAGCAACATTATTGGCAGTATCAAAACAAAGTTAAGAGTATGGAGTCAACTTTAGGAGCAGTTATAGGTGTACCTGGAGCCATGTTCGCTATTAAGTCAGTATTTGCAGAGCTATTAGATGAAAGCGTAATAAACGATGATTTTATACTTTCAATGCAAGCATTGAATGAGGGAGGTAAAGCACTTGTAGATGAAGAAATAAATATATTAGAACGTGACTGTGATGAACAAAGCCAAGATTATGCAAGGCGCATACGGCTAGGTGCTGGCAATTGGCAACAGATAAAAGTGTTATTTGGATTACTTAATCCTAAATTAGGATGGGTAAGTTTTAATTATTTTTCTCACAAAGTTTTGCGTGGTGTTATGCCGATTCTATTGGCCCTCATTTATGTTTTAATTCTTACATTAGCTCTCTTTTCAAGTTTCATATGGGCTCAATTTTTAGCCTTGGGTATCGCTTTAGTACATGTAGTAGATTTAACAAAGCGAGTACTAAAAATAAAAATAAAAATTCCTGTAGTTGATAAAATCATATATATATTGAATGCGTATTTTTTATCTCTATGGGGAATATTTAAATATGAACGCGGTGATTACAACGAGCACTGGAGACGCGTAAAAAATGCTCCAACTAAACGCGTAAACTCCATCAAAATAATTAAACGAGTTGTAGATATTTTTGGCTCTGCAATAGGTTTGGTTCTACTAACTCCACTAATGGTCATTGTAAGCATACTCATTAAGTTTACTTCCGAAGGCCCTGTTTTATTTAAACAATTACGTGTGGGCGAAAGCAGTGATGATTTTGTCGCCTTATTTCATGTATTAAAATTTCGTTCTATGGTGGTTGATGCAGAACTTAAAAGCGGCGCAGTTTGGGCAAGTAAAGATGACCCGAGAATAACTCCTATAGGGCGCTTTATGAGAAAAACACGTATTGATGAACTACCACAGCTTTGGAATGTTTTAATGGGAGATATGTCGCTAATTGGCCCTCGCCCGGAGCGTCCTATTTTTTATTCAAAGCTTGAAAAAGATATCCCTTATTTTTCTCAACGCACCTACGGTATAAAACCAGGTATTTCAGGTCTAGCTCAAGTTATGAATGGGTACGACGAAACCATTGACGACGCAAGAAACAAGATTGGTTGGGATTACGCATATATGCTTAGTACATCATCAGCAACTAGCTGGTGTAAAATGGAAATTGATATATTAATTAGAACCTTTGTTGTTATTTTTACTGGGAAAGGCCAATAACAACTTTTTTGCATAATGCAATTGTATGTTCAAAAAGCAATTGCATTATGCCTATTTC
>NZ_PJBR01000102.1:0-15111 GCF_002863625.1 Pseudoalteromonas sp. MelDa3
TTCCCATAACCCCTTTTTGATTAACCAGCCATACAAGGTAGGTGCTAACAATAGGAAGTAATAAACCGTTAGCCGCTTGTGCGAATATAATTACCGCGACAGGGTCTAAACCGAGTGACGCCACCGCAGCACCAAACAATAAAATAACAATAGCGACGCCTTTAAAGCGCGTGTTACCCATATCGTTTGACCACCCTAACATGCCACACACAGCATAAGCACCGGCAAGCGGCGCTGTAATAGCGCTTGTTAAACCTGCAGCAAATAAGCCAATAGCAAAAAAGTAATGAGCGGCGTCACCAAGCAATGGCTCTAGCTGCACGGCCATGTTAGCCGCACTAATTTGCCCCGCATCGGTGCCATAAAATGCGACTGAAGCTGTAGATAAAATAGCTAAAGTGATCACACCGCCTAAGGTGATTGATAGGCTTGTATCAACATTTGTTTGTTTAATCACTTTTTGCATATCGCTGTTACTGTCGTGTCTAGCAGCGAGTACGCCGGAGTGTAAAAATAAGTTATACGGCACAATGGTAGTGCCAACTAAAGCTAGTATGGTTGTAATCGAACCCTCAGGCATACTAGGAATAAAACCTGCAAATACATCACCCAGTGAAGGGGCTGCCATTACAAGTGTTGAGATAAACACTAAGCTCATTAAAATAACGAGTAAAATTAGCGCGTTTTCAACTACTTTATGTTTGCCGCTATAAAGTAAAGCAGCACTTAAAAAAGCAATTAGTGGTGTCCATAGTTGAGGACTAACTTGAGGGAATATTTCAATTAATCCCATGCTAGCGCCACTTAAGTTACCCGCTTCATAAGCTGCACTGCCCACGCCAATGGCGCTAATGACTAAAAATATAGCTAAAGATTTAAATAAAGGCGTTTGAATATGTGCTCTGAGCGCTTGAGCTAAATCTTGCCCAGTAGCAACGCCAAGGCGCGCCGCCATAGATTGTAATAATATAGTGGCAACTACTGAAAACAGTAATGTCCATATAAGTGCAAAACCAAAGTTTGCACCTGCCACGCTGGCGGTAGTAATGGTACCTGGTCCAATGAAGGCAGCGGTGACAAGTAGTCCTGGTCCTAATCGCATAATTGACCTTAATAGTGCTATTGCATGTTGCTATTTAAAGTTACATCTAACGTTTAAAACCAATATTTATACGCGATGCCTGTAGTGTTATTGCTGCCACTTAAACTAAGTGCCCTGCAGCGATAGTCGCCCCTTGACTGGTTCTTTTTTAATAAGCATATGTTATACCAATCCGCAATAATACTTAATCAATTTGAGGGATTAAATCTGACGCTAACTGCGTTAAAAATTTCTGATATACGACTGCATGGATGCAGGAGGTAGAGCAATGCAGGAGCAATTAGTGATAACAACTAAATAACGAAATTTTTGCCTGGTTATCGACACGATTTTCTCACCTCAGAATAGATCACTTAATTAAGCGAATTACTATTAAAAAAGGTCGAGTAGGATACCAACTTGTATATAAATTTAAAGGGGATACAGTGCGTTTACATGAATTTTAAACGAATATATAAGCGAGTTAAATGACTGATGCCGATATTAATATCGGCATCAGTATATTTACTTTATTAGGTTTTTAATCGCTTCTAAGCCTTTTTTTAGGGTATCTGCATCGGTAGCATAGTTAATACGAATACACTCGTGCTTGTGCGCCCAGCTATCGTCAATGCCGATAAAAAAGTTGTGACCTGGGATCACATACACGTCTTGCTCTTTAAGCTTTTGATACAACACCTCGCTTGTCATTTTTGCATCTTTAAACCACAGCCACATAAAAAATGCGCCTTCAACTTTGTGCAAATAAACAGGCAGTTCGGCAAATACTTCATCAAACAATTCAATCGCTATGTGTGCTTTATTACGATAAAAAGGCAGTACAACATTGCGGCACAGTGGCAGTAGTTCGTTGTCGTTAATTAAGCGTGTCACTAAGCTTGGGCCAATACTATTTGGCGATAAAACCATACTGCCATTTACGCGGCCAATTGCTTTAATAATCTCATTGTTTGCAACCACAATACCGCTGCGTAAACCAGGTAGGCCAAGTTTTGAAAGTGACATACATAAAATAATATTTGAGTTCCACGTTAGGTTTGCATCGGTATAAATACAGCCAGGAAAAGGGTCGCCATAGGCATTATCAATAATAAGTGGAATAGCGTACTTATGTGCAAGCGCATCCAAATGGCGTACTTCTTCATCGGTAATTACGTTGCCGGTAGGGTTTGTAGGACGTGATACACAAAGTGCACTAATACTACTGTCGGTTGCTAATACGTTTTCAACTGCGTCAAAATCAATCACATATTTAAATTGTTTTGAGCCATTTTCAGTATTTAGAATTTCGATATCAGGCTTTATGGCAACAAACATATCAGCCGATAAACCTTGATCGGCATAACCTATGTACTCTGGCGCAAGGGGAAATAAAATCTTTTTATGGCTGCCATCCGGCATTTCACCTGCCAACATATTAAACAATACAAAAAAGTTAGCTTGGCTGCCATTACCAAGTGCTACGTTATCGGCGCTAATATCCCATGCGAACTCTTTACTTAGCTGGCCAGCTAATGCAGCTCTAAA
Organism: Pseudoalteromonas sp. MelDa3; assembly: GCF_002863625.1. Taxonomy (NCBI): domain Bacteria; kingdom Pseudomonadati; phylum Pseudomonadota; class Gammaproteobacteria; order Alteromonadales; family Pseudoalteromonadaceae; genus Pseudoalteromonas; species Pseudoalteromonas sp. MelDa3. Next base: position 2,630 of record NZ_PJBR01000102.1, read on the forward strand.
CTCGTCGTTACCAGTCGGGCCGTCGTAAAGGCCAAATACCTGCGATACCTTGTTACTGGCAACGAGTTTTTGTAATTCACTTAAAAAAACCTCATTTACTTGTGGTACTAGTGCGGGGTTACCGCCACCCAGCATAACAATATTAGGATTGTTGCTGTTTTTAGCACCACCTAAATCTTCCATTAACTGAGTAATGCCGTTGGGTTGTGTGAATTTAGTGCCAAAGTTTGAGTAGTTCATAATGCATAGCGTTTGTTAGTAATGGGGAGGGCAGTATAGCGTAAATAAAGGGCTTAAATTCGATGATGAGAATAATTCAATGCTTAGCTTTGTAGCTAGCTATGACAATAAAATTTCTATAAAACAAAGGGTAAGTTAAGGTTTTTTAACGCCGTACAAAAACTCTTCGCCGCAGTCCATATACAAATCGAATTTGGTCATAACTTTGGTGAACATGGGGGCGTGTAAAAACTCGTTTAACCATGCGCGTACATGCGTGTATTCACTTTGTAAGTACCAATGTTTATCTACACGGGCAAACTGTCTAATAAATGGCAGCAGGGCATAATCGGCTAGACTTTTTTCATCGCCCATTAAGTATTTATGCGTGGTTAGTTTTTCTTCAAATTGCTTAATAAATTCTTCGCAGGCTTTTTGGTAATAAATTTGTGCCATGTCTTTTGTGCGAGCATAAAATTTGTACTTTTCGAGCACGGGTTTAAATTGCGTGTCGTTTAGCTTAATTAATTCAAGCATGCGCTCAAGTGCTAATGGGTCTTGAGTATGCAGTAAATTATGCGGATCGTTTTGCTTTAAAGCCCACAGCATAATATCTAGGCTTTCATCTATAACTTGATTATTCGGCAGTAATAAAACAGGCACCGTGCCTTTTGGCGATATTTGCAAAAGATGCGGTGGCTTATTTTTAGTTTTTATAGCGCGTAGTAACACGTGTTGCTCTGCCATTAAAATACCCATTCGTGCGCGCATTGCATATGGGCAGTGTTGTAATGAATATAATAATGGCAATGTCATTTTAATACTTACCTTAGCTATTTAAGCCTTCAACATATTGCTGACGGGTTTGTACTTTTACTAAGCTATTTAGATGCTCAACCGCTTGTGTTTGGCCGTTAACTAAATCTTGGAAGTGCGTAAGTAACACGGCTTTATCGAGCTTTTCTTTATCGCCTGAGCCAATGTCGGTTAAATCAATCATAAACTCGTCAAATTTGTCGGCAAAGTCACTCACTATATCCATGTTTAAAAATTGCTCATGGTTGTAAATACTTGGGTAGCCGCCTTTTTGTTTATCAATGGCAAAGCTAATGCCTTTTACATTGGTGACGGTGGTTTCTTTTTTACAGCTCAACATACAGCTTGCGTCAATACGTGGTTTTTTACAGCCTACCGTTTGCTGGAAAAAACACTGTCGGCTAGTCATCATTAGTATTGGATGATAAATGCTGTACATCATTTTAAAGTTGTTAGGGCGTTTAATATTACGCATTTGTGGTTTGTTTATTTCGTTTGAAATAAACGCGCCTTTTGCATTTAAATCTTCTTGTAGTGTTAGTAACGCGTAAGAATTTGTGGTGTTTAATAATGGGCCTGCAATCCAGTCAATGCCCATTTGCACTGCTTTAAATGCAACGCCTGTGTTGTTACTAATAATAAGCTTAGGTTTTACAACCTCGAGCAAACGGACTGCTTCTTCAAAATCTTTACCAATTAATACCGCCGGGAACCACGGAATTAACTGCGGGTGCTCTAAAAATACGTTGATGTATTTATCGTTATCGGTTCTAAAGCTCTCAGGTAATTTAAAGTAAACATCGCCATCTGTTAAATCACATAGGTGAACGTCTTTTATGTCCGATATTAAAATAGAGAGTGTTGTTTTGTTTTTATCTGCTTTTTCGTGGTTTACTAGTTTAGGCAGTTCAACAGGCGCGAGTACATCTTTGCCTTCGTTTAATAAAAACGCGACTTGCTTTTTAATACGGGCGAGCTCTTTAAACGGAATGCTTAAGTTGTCGCCTAAGTTTGAGTAATCCATATTTTTAATTTCAAAATTAGCATTACTAAAGCTTTTAAAGCGTTTATCAATAGCAGCAATATCAACAACCGATTTATCGGCGGTTTGCATAGGCATTTGCGATTGAACTTCAAAGCGTAGAGGCTCTTTTTCGTTTTTATTCGAAAGCGTAATATCGTTTTTATCTTCAATAATTATGTTTACAGTGAATGGCTGATTTAATTGCCCTGTAAATTCTAATGTAAGCTCGCGCTTTGAAATATCTAAAAATTCAATTTTCTTTTTAACTAACGAATCAATTTCACTTTTTTGAGTGGAAAGCTCTTGCTGTGCATCGTAAATTTGCACGACCGAAATTGCGTTGTTTTTTTCGTTTGCGTGATCAAAACTATGGTCGCGCGGGTTATCGGTAAACATGTTTTTGGTCATGTCGCCGGTTAAAAACTTATTAGTAAAGTTACGGTTAAACACTTTATACAAGCTAGAGTCGTCTTCAATTAAGTTACCGGTTTGTACAAAGGTATCTATTTGTTTGCGCCAGCTATCAATCACTGTATGTACGTAGTTAGCGCCTTTAATGCGGCCTTCTACTTTTAACGAATCAACACCTGCAGCTACAAGCTCTGGTAAATCAAAATAAGCTGAATTATCTTTTAAGTTTAACGGATGCTTGTTACCCATAGCCGTTGGCTCGTATTCATCACGACACGCTTGCGAGCAGCGACCACGGTTACCCGAGTTACCCACACTTACTGAGCTTGAATAACATTGCCCTGAAAACGCAATACATAAGGCGCCGTGTACAAATACTTCGGTTAATACGTCGCATTTATGCGCTACGTCGGTCAGTATTTTAATTTCAGTTAAGTTAAGCTCGCGCGATAAATTTACACGTGTAGCGCCAATGCGCGCTAAAAACTCAACTTGTGATTCGTTATGCGTGGTTAACTGAGTTGATGCGTGAATATGCAAAGTAGGAAAGTGCTTTTTAACTATATTGAATAACCCTAAATCTTGCACAATAATACCGTCGAGCGTGGTATTTACTAGCTGATTTAATAGCTTAAATAGCGCACCCATTTCGTGCTCTAATATAACTACATTTAGCGTTAAAAAAATCTCACAGCCGTATTCATGGGCTAGGCGAAGTGCGCCGTTAAGCTCATCAAACGAAAGATTAGATGCTCGGTTACGTGCATTAAAGGTATCTAACCCACAATAAACCGCATTAGCACCGGCTACAATGGCGGCTTTTACCGCGTTTACATCACCGCCTGGGGCTAATAGTTCAATCTTTCTACTCATTACAACTTCACTTCGCTCATATTTAATTGCCGCGAATTTTATCTGGTTAAGCACGTTAATGCTATTTATTGAGAGATATAATAAAGACTAATACCAATTCGCTTAATTAAGTGATCTATTTTGAGGATGGAAAAACGTGTTGATAGCTAGGCAAAAAATTCGCTATTTAGTTGTTCTCCGCAATTGCTCCTGCATTGCTCTACCTTCTGCATCCATGCAGTCGTAAATGAGAATTTTTTAACACAGGTAGCGACACGTTTAGCCCCGCAAAATGATTAAGTATTATTGCGGATTGGTATAAAATAAAAGAGTGTATAAAATTACAATTAAGCTGGCTGATTTATTACGTAAACATGTAATAAAATGATAGTTTATAAGCAAGCAACACTTTCAACTTTACTTAGGCGATACCCATCAGCAATCAAGATCTTAAACAGTTAGATACAGATTTAAACAGTGAAGAATCTGTAATTATTAACACCCAACTAAAAATAGCCACATTTAACCTGTTTAACTATCTTGAGCCACCCAATGCATATTATGAGTTTGAGAAAATTTATACCGCGCAGCAGTGGGCTAAAAAGCAGCGTTGGATTGTTGATTACTTAACAGAGCATGCCCCTGATGTGATTGGTTTTCAGGAAGTGTTTAGTATTGATTCGTTAAAAGAGTTAGTGGGCGGGCAAGGTTATGATTACTTTGCGGTGGTAGATACACCAGAGGTGATTGATGATTTTATTTATAAGCGCCCCGTAGTGGCGATTGCCTCTAAATATCCCATAGTTGAAGTAGCAGCGGTTGAACACGATAGTGAGCTTGCAAGTACGCTTGGCCTTAATAGTGAGTTTACTTTTAGTCGTAAGGTATTGAGAGCGACCGTTACTTTACCGCATATAGGCAATACTGATTGTTATGTGGTGCATTTTAAATCTAAGCGCCCGATGATTAATGTTGATGAGCATAATAAAGAGCTTACGCCCGAGCAAAACATAATTGAGATTTTAAAAGCGAATGTAGCGGGTGGTTGGGGCTCAACTATTCAGCGTGGCAGTGAAGCTACATTGCTAATGATACAGATGATTACTCGCCGCGAAGCTACGCAACAACCCATGCTATTAATGGGGGACTTCAATAATGAACTTGCGGATGGCGTATTAAGCCATTTACTGACGAGTACGCTACGCTTTGCACCTGCGTTTGATGCTAAAACCTACTTAGCTAAATATTGTTTAAATGATTCATGGGATTTGTTTGTTAAGTCGCAGCTAAGTAATGATGAGGTTTCTAGCGATGAAGCAATAACAAACGATGTACAAAGTGATTGTGTTAGCAGCAACAGCGAGATTGTTGATTCAGCGGATAAAAGCCAAGTAAAAAATATAAATATAACAAAGACAGCACCGTTAAGGCCGCCAACACATTATTATGGCGCGAGCAGCTCTGTGCTTGATTACATTTTATTGTCGTGTGAGTTTGACGCCAGTTACGATGACAGCTTTTTTGAAGTAAGCGCGTATAACACTTACGACAGGCACTTAATAAACCCCGAATATGAGCGTGATGATTTAACTACCGACCACGGTGTTGTATTGGTTACCCTTAAACTAAGAAGCTAGGTTTTCTCATTTAATAACTTACAGCGTACGATTAAGCTAAAAAAGAATTAGGCTGCAATATGCATAATTATGCTAAATTCATAAATTAACAATTACCCATATTGCAGCGAAACTTGACCTGCAGTCTTTATGTGTATATTTTATCGCCAGAATTTTTGCATTAAATTAATAACAAATCACTAAAATGGTAAATATGGAATTTTACACTTACTCGTATCACACGCGAAAGATGGACTTAACTTCGCAAGTACACACTTTCTTCGTAAATCGAATTTATAATTTTAAATTGTTAGTGAAAGCTTTGCTTTTTGCTTTGTTTATTAGTTTAAGTAGCGCTTACGCGCAAGAAACCACCTCATACAGTTTAATCAATGAATCTAATGCAGGGCTGCTAAAAAGAGCCGAATTACTTATGGATACTGACGTTATAACAAGTATCGAACTAAGTAAGGCGTTGTTGTTACAAGCGCAAAGTGCTGATGACACGTTAATCAGCGCAAAACTACATAACTTATTAGGTAAAGCGAATAAAAAAAATAACAATATTAATGAATCGCTTCATCACTTTTCACAATCCTCGGCTTATTACAGCAAATTAAATGATTCACGCAACCAAATAAAGGCGTCTATTAATTATATAAAAATATTATTAGAAGAAAAACGTTATGACGAACTTACTACCCGCATTGAAACTTTATTACCAACAACCCTTGTGTACGGCGATGATTTTTTTATAGCGCAAGTGCTCCTTACTAAGGGGGATTCGTTTTATGAACAAAAAAAATACAATGACGCGATCACGCAATATTCATCTGCTTTAAAATACCTTGTAAATAAAGACGAACAAATACAGAAACAGTTAGGTGAAACGTATAAAAAATTAGCTCAGTCGTATAAGCGTCTTGAAAATAGAGAGCAAACGGCTCATTTTTATACCAAAGCTTTAGAGATATATACTAATTTAGATGATTTAAAGTTAATGGCGCATACATTAAATACACTAGCAGAAGCGCAGCGCTATTTAGACAACTTAGTTTTAGCCCTTGATTACTCCACTCGTGCATTAGAAATACATAAAGAAATTGACGATCCTGTTGGCTTAGCTAAAGCATTATTAGGTGCTGGTATTATTTATCGCCATATCAACCTTTATGAAAAATCACTTAAGCATATAAATGAGGCATATTTATATTATAAAAAAGTAAATAACGTGCTTGGGATTGCTAAAACATCGAATCAAATGGGGCTGCTATACACTCGATTAAAGCAGTTTGATCAGGCCGAGATTTTCTATCAAATAACTATCGATTTGCCAAAAGGTATGGTCGAGGAAAAAACGCTCGCATCAGCTTTAAGAGAAATGGCTGTTATTAACTATGAGTCTGGCGATTTAGTATCAGCGATGCAATATGCTAAAAAAGCTTATGTAACTTATAAAAACAAAAATCTTACATCCTACATTTCTATAACTGCGCGTATTATTGCTAATATTTATCGTGCCCAAGGGAATAAAAACAAGGCTATAGAGTATTACAAAGAGTCGTTGTCGTTCGCCAGAGAAACAGGCAATAAGCTTTATGAGATAAAGTCGCTAACAGCGCTTGCGGGGATTTTAATTGGTATTGATACAAATGAGGCGATTTCTTTGTTAAAAAGGTCACTCGCTTTATCAACCGAAATAGATGATAAGTTACATATGCTATACGCTTATCGTGAAATTCGAATAGCAGAAAAACAGCGTGGACGCTTAGATGAGTCACTTCGTTACGCGGAAGAAGAAATAGCCCTAACCGAAATAATTCAATACGAAAGAGACGAAAGTAAGCTTGCTCTTGAAAAAGCACATTTGCACTTGCATAAAATGGAAGTAGAGCTGGAGACATTAAGAGAAAAAGAAAAACTCCATCAACTTGAGCTTGAAAAGAAAAACAATGAAATTGAAATATCAGGCCAAGCTAGGGTTATATCAGAGCTAGAGCTTGCAAAAAACAAATACGCGAGTATTGCGCTCGCATTTTTATTAGCCGCTTGTTTAGCTATTGTTTTATTGGTTTATCGAAGCTTTATTGCCTCTAAAAAACGTAATGAAGAGTTAGACTATTTGGCCGCGCGAGACCCTTTAACCAATTGTTATAACCGCCGTATTTTATTTGAGATTATGAATCGCGACTTTTTGGATTTACCTCAGATTGAAGAATATTGTATTTTAATGGTCGATATTGACCATTTTAAAAGCGTTAACGACACCTATGGGCATAGCATTGGCGACACAGTACTTTGTGGCGTTGCCAGTCTTTTACAAGCTAATATACGTAAAAGCGATAGCGTTGCCCGTTTTGGTGGCGAAGAATTTTGTATTATTTTACCCAACACGACTCAAGAGCAAGCAATACGTATTGCTGAGGCTATTCGTATTAAAGTAGAAAAAGCGATATTTGATGATATTCCTGTTACGTGTAGTTTTGGGGTTACGTCTATTAAATTTAAAGCAAGAACACCTTCTGAGTTAATTGAACAGGCCGATTTAGCACTTTATGAGGCTAAATCGTTGGGTCGTAATCAAGTTGTGTTGTGGGATTGTTCGTTTGAAGAGTTTAAGCTTTTTAGATCGGAGTAAACCCAGCAGTATACAGCTCATTTTTGATGTTATTTTTAAAATCATAACAAGTAAATTTTATACAACGCCGTGAGTTACTTACATATGTAATTAGGCTTATTAAATTAACCCTCTAAATATCAGTGTATTAACTTAGGCTTTAAAATTGCACTCTAAACTAAGTTAAAAAACAAAATAAGGGATTTAGTAATGACTGAAGTTGCACTTTCGGCCTATTTGGCATTTTACCTCTATTTAATTATGTTGCTTGTACAGTGGGCTGTGGCTACGTTTAGCAAAGCTAAAGAGCCAAATGCTGTGCCAGGTAAAATTGACGAGGATTTATCGCACGGCAGCTTTATATTTAGAGCGCATAGTACGTTTCATAATACGCTTGAAAACAGCGCATTATTTATAGGTACGGTGTTATTTGCGTTTGTAATTAATTATCAAAGCCCGATTTTTGCAATGTGTATTTGGGTGTACTTAATTGCGCGTTTAATTCACATGGCGCTGTACTACGCTATAGCAACGGAGAAAAACCCAAGCCCACGTAGTTACTTCTTTTTAATTGGTGTGCTTGCTAATGTGGTTATGCTGATAATGATAGGGTTAAGACTAATCTTTTAATTTATAAAAAAGTTATAAACTCTATTTATAACTTTAAACAAAAAAGCGAAGAGCCTTTAAGGCATCTTCGCTTTTTTGTTTAGGTAGCAGCAGAATATAAACCACGTCTACAGTAAGGTAATATTAATGGCTAATCGACGCCTATAAACCCACCCGTTTGGTGAGTCCAAAGAGCGGCGTAAATCCCGCCTTTAGCGATTAGTTCTTCATGAGTGCCTTGCTCAACTACGCCGCCGTCATCAAGTACAATTAATCTATCCATTTGTGCAATGGTTGAGAGCCTATGCGCTATCGCGATTACTGTTTTGCCTGTCATTAAATCATCAAGGCTTGCCTGAATTGCTGCTTCTACTTCAGAGTCGAGTGCGCTTGTGGCTTCGTCGAGTATAAGTATTGGAGCGTTTTTAAGAAGTACACGTGCAATAGCAATACGCTGGCGCTGTCCGCCCGAAAGTGTAACACCGCGTTCGCCTACCTGTGCATCAAAGCCTTTGTTGCCTTTGCTATCTACCAAGTCGTTTATAAACTCAAGCGCCTTAGCTTGTTTGGTGGCGTTGATCATCTCAGCTTGCGTTGCATCGGGGCGACCATACAAAATATTGTCTTTTACTGAGCGATGAAGCAGGGAAGTGTCTTGCGTAACCATCGCTATATAACGACGTAGGCTTTCTTGGCTTACATCTGTGATGTTTTGCCCATCAATTTTTATTGTTCCTGAGTCGGTATCGTAAAAACGCAGTAATAAGTTAACAAGCGTTGATTTACCTGCACCAGAGCGGCCGACTAAACCAATTTTTTCACCAGGTTTAATGTTTAAGTTTAAACCGTTCATTACAGGGCTTCGATTAGTCTCGTTTGCAGCTTTGCCGTAGTTAAAGTGTACGTTGTTAAACTCAATGGCACCTTGGCTTACGTTAAGCGTATCAGCATTTGGTTTATCGGCAACTTCAATAGGGTTAGACAGTGTTTTCATGCCATCGGCTACGGTGCCAATATTTTCGAACAAGCTGCTTATTTCCCACATGATCCATTGCGCCATACCGTTTAATCTAAGCGCTAAACTAACAGCAACTGCAATGGCACCTGCGCTAATTGCACTAAGCGACCATAAATAAAGTGATACAGCGGTAACCGAAAATACTAATAAATAATTTAAGCTTTGAATAACAAAGTTTAAGCTGGTTACCAAGCGCATTTGTTTGTACACAGGCTGTAAAAATACATCCATGCTTTGTTTTGCGTATTGCTCTTCACGCTGGGTATACGAAAACAATTTAATAGTAGAAATATTTGTGTAGCTGTCAACAATTCGGCCGGTCATTTCTGAGCGCGCATCGGCTTGTGAGCTGGCAATTCTTTTAAGGCGCGGTACAAAATAAAGCTGTACGCAAATGTATAAAACTAACCAAACCAGTAAAGGGATCATTAAGCGCCAATCAGCTTCGGCAACTAAAAATACCATTGAGCCAAAATAAACCACGATATACATTAATACATCGAGTAGTTTGGTCACTGTTTCGCGAACGGCTAAAGAGGTTTGCAATACTTTGGTGGCTATTCTTCCTGCAAACTCATTTTGATAAAAGCTCACACTTTGGCGCAGTAAATAACGATGCGCTAACCAGCGAATCGACATAGGGTAATTGCCCAGTAATGCTTGGTGCAAAATAGCAGAATGAAAAAATACGACTACGGGCAATACCAGTAAGAGCATGACAGCCATTTTGATAAGTTCTGATTTTTGCTCTACAAACAAGGTTTCGGGTGTGTAGGCCGTTAACCAATCAACAAGCTGCCCCATATAGCTAAATAAAGAAACCTCTAAAATAGCGAGCATGGCGGCGCTGATTGACATTAGCACCAACGACAGTTCCATTCCTTTGGTGTAGTGACGACAAAAAGCAAATAAAGTCGAAGGCGGCTGAGTAGGTTGATCCTCAGGAAATGCTTTTGTCATTTTTTCAAATAATCGATACATTTTAAAAACTTAAATGGCAAATAATGGTCGCTATTATACCATTTAAGTATTTTTAAATGCAGGTTTGTAAGTTATTAATTGTGAATATGGTAGAGCGTTATTAATATAATTTAATACTTTTAAAAGTGCTTTATTTGTTTTTATAGCATTGGATTATTTAGGTTTGTACCTTTGCTCATATATAAATCGTCATATCTGAGACCACCATTACCATAAGGTTTTTTAATTGGGCCTGTATTACAGTTTGCTAAAAAATATATAAGAGGTTGTTCGCGCTTCATTCTAAATTGTGCATTTTTATACACCAGTGTTTGCTTGCTAAATTCCCCACCTTTTACGTAAACATCATATTGCTGACCTTGCTCTGAGGCTGCTGCGTTATTAACAACATACCATACGTCGTACCAGGTATTTGTTTGCAGTGGCTTGGCCGATTGTTTGGTAGTGTAATTTTGAATGTTGCTATACCCGCTGTCGGTTTTAACCATTAATGCGCCATCGTTTACAAGCCCGTTTGATTCTGTTTTATCGGTTACGCGAAGTGTTGGTTCAAACGCATCGTACGCATGTTTATTAATTAACTCTGGCGTAAGGTTGCTTAACCCAAAAGCATGGTTATTAGGAAAAGCAGCCACGTTTATACGCATATAAAATGTGTAGGTGTCGCCAACTTCAACCGCTTGTGGAAGCTTTGTATAAGAAAGCGCTTTACGATTTCCTACAATACCCTCAGCCGCAGGCTTTTTTAGTAAATAATGATTTGTTGATGAGTTTGCTTGTTCTGGTTGTATAACTGTTATTTGTGGATTTTTAACTTGTGGTTTAGTTTCATTTTGAGTATCGACACTCTGCCACTTGCTAAGTGAATTTTCAAAGTCATCAATAAGTAGCCAATCGCTCGATGTATTTTTTTGAATAGTTGAACATGCTGATAGCGTGCTAAACAAACATAGAATTAAAATGTGTTTGGAAGACATAATTGGCTCTCGTAATATTATTGATATTTGGTTAACCAATTTAAGTTTTGGCTATAGTTTTTACTGGGAGTTATATAACCAATTTAATTTTTTTATGTCAATCATTAAAAAATAGGTAATGGCGTGGGAACTGCGAAGATACAAAAATTATTATTCCATTCAAAAAATTAACCAGTAAACTTATCCATTAAATCAACTCAGCAAATTTCAGCTGAGTTTAAAATAATTTAATAGTTAGGACGTTTTATGTATACGGGTTCGTGTTTGTGTGGTGAGGTAAATGTTGAGGTGTCGGGTAGTATAACCAGCATTATCCATTGTCATTGTTCACTGTGCAGAAAAAACAGCGGGACTGCATTTGCAACCAATGGCTTTGTAAATACAGATGACTTCACAATAACTAAAGGGCAGGCACTACTTAGCGAGTATAGTTTTAAAGTAGGGCGTACTCGTTACTTTTGTAAATGTTGTGGCTCGCCGGTTTACAGTAGCAACAATGATGACAAAAGTAGAATACGAATTCGTTTAGGAATATTTGATAGCGATATTACTGAGCAGGTTTTATCGCATAATTTTGTTACGTCTAAAGCTAACTGGGAGAAGCTAGAAACAAGCTTACCGTGCTATGAAAAACATGAACCTGGACGGTAACGCGTTTTATTCAATGTGGTAAATGCTGTTAATACTTTTATAAAGGTTTGGCGCAAAATTTATAAACACAGATGAGTTTCGTATTTCATCAACGTTTATGTGCATTAATGTTTGCTGGCTTAGTATGATCACTATATTTTTGTATTCGTTAAACTCTATTATCGCTAAGCACTTAAAATGTTGCCTTAAAAGTACTAAAAGCATTTGCAGCTCTTGGCCTGTTTGTGGGTTTAAATTAATGATTACTTGCGTATTTTGCTCACTGCAGCGATTTATATTTTGCCAAAAGCTATCGCTGGTTAAAAAAGGCTGATGATATTCACCACTAAAAATATCGATAGTGATTACGTTAAAGTGATCAGTGCATTGGGTAATATATTGCTCGGCGCATTGTAAATAGCTGCTGTGCTTAATTGGTAACTTAAAGTGCTGGGCAGCAATTAAGGCAATGCTTGGGTTTATTTCTACCGTGTTAAATGTATTGATGGTGTTTATGTAAGGCGTATTACTTTGTAAGTGATACATAATTCGCTCAAACCCTGCAGTGCCCAAGCCTAAATTTAATATATTTAGTGTATCTACCGGTTTAAGTAAAAATAACATCATACACTGGTTTACAGGTACTATTACTTGCTCAGGGTGTATGAGGTTCATAACGCCTTGAACTGTTATGTCTTCATTGGTTTTTTGT
>NZ_PJBR01000103.1:0-14829 GCF_002863625.1 Pseudoalteromonas sp. MelDa3
ACTTAGGTCAATATTCAGCGTTTATAAATATTTACTCGTCTTCATATTTGTACCGAGTATGTAATTAGTTATTTAACCAAAGTGTTAATAGTATATAATGTATCCAAGAATGAGACGGGCAAAATTTCATTCTCAATAAAAACAAATCTTTACCACATTATTAGCGTAGTTTTTTAGCTATATTGGTGGAGTGAGTAGCAACACATGCTTTGTTAAGCAATAGCTTGCTATTGAAAATATGGTATGACTGCTTACTTGCCTACAGCTATTGATAGAGACTACTGCTTTAATAGGTACGTCAAATCATCTAGTAGGAGATGTAAAATGATGGGCAAAACAGTTTCTTCTGAAGAAAATGCAAAGCTAACAAAGTGGCTTAAAAGTAAGCGCCACGAAAAGGGTCATACAATGCGAAGCCTAGCACAAGTGCTGGGAACGCCTCATTCGTTTATCGGCAAGATTGAAAATCAAGAACGCCGTTTAGATGTGATTGAGTTTGTTCGTTATTGTACAGCTCTAGAAGTTGATCCACATGAAGCACTTAGCTTGCTAAAAGTAGATTAACTCAAACATTGCTTAGTACACTTTAAGGGGCACTTGATAGTGCTAAGCAATATGTTAATGCAGGGATGCATTAAATATTTTTATGATAATTTTTCTCAAGCTCATATAATTTATGCCTAATCAGGTATAAAAATATCAGCGAAGGTATAACCATCAAGGCTGTTAAAACAAAGAACAGCGACCAATTTCCCATTAACCAATCATCAATTACTACACCACTGTAGCTCGAAAGTAACGTTCGTCCTAAATTCCCTAATGACGCCAGTAATGCATAGTGTGTTGCACTAAATGCTCTATCGCATAGCATCGAAATAAAGGCCACCATAGCGACCAGCGACCATGCTTGCGTAAACCCATCAATAACAATAGCAAAGGCATACAGTCTTAAATCAGGGCCAACTAAAGCAATCCACGAAAAGGCTAAGTTTGAGGCCGCCATCGCAATGCCACTAACAAATAAACCCTTAACAATGCCATATTTTTGATTAAATAAACTGCCAACAAAGGTAAATATGATTGTAAGTACGGCAGTACCTACCTTTGAAAATGTAGCTATATCGCTATTGCTAAAACCAATTTCTTTATAAAAAACAATCGACATTCGTCCTAAAAACGCTTCGCCTATTTTAAATAAGAAAATAAACGCAAGTAATGCCAGTGCCGTTTTAACGCCATTTTTAGTAAAAAAAGCTCTAAAGGGATCAATAACGGTTACCGCGAGCCACGCAACAGTTTTTGTAAGAGGGGTTTGTTTTGTAGAGGACAGTTTTTCAAGGTACACACGTTCAAGCTCGGCATGTACCGCTTCTCTATTTGATTCAGGTTCTTTTGCAAACAATGCTCCACTCATTAGCAGCAGCATTACAGCAGCTAAAAAGTAATAAATTTGTGGCCAGTCGAGCGAGGGGATATCAGCCATATAAAATGGAATTGCACCTAAAAGCGCATAACCTGTCCACCAACCAGATGTTGCCATAGCGGCTGCCGCTGTTGCTTTGTGAGATTCGTTTGCTTTAAGTGTGTCTATTCTGAATGCATCAATAGCAATGTCTTGCGTTGCAGAAGCAATGGCGATTAACAAACAAATCGCAGCAACAATTGCTAAATTAGCTTTTAAATCAAGCCCAGCTAATAATAAGGTGCCAATAAAAATAAAGCTCTGGCACAATAGTATCCAGCTGCGACGTTGGCCTAGCCATTTATATAAAATAGGGAGTTTTGTACGGTCAATGAGCGGTGACCATAAAAAATTGATACTGTAAGCGCCAAATACAATGCCGAATAGGCCAATCATGCTGCGGCTTAGGCCTTCATCCTTTAGCCAAGCCGACATAACAGAGCCAATTAATACCCACGGAAAGCCGCTACTCATACCAAATATAAAAATATGGATTAAGCGTTTGTCTTTAAAGTAAGAAAAATATTCGCTAATAGAGAGAGATTTGCTCATAGGGCCTTCATTGGCTTTGATGCAGAGCAGCTAAGCTGCTCTTAAATAAATTACAGTGGAACTTGTTCAAGCATTTTAATATTTAAGATGATCACCGGTTTTTTAGGAACAAAATCGTAACCAATCTTTTCATTAAACCCTGTTTCAACAGCCATGATCTTATCAAGGGTATCGTAGCCATCCATTACATTACCAAATACAGCGAATCCCCAATCTTTACCTGGGTTTAAGTGATCGTTGTTATCCATATTAAAAAAGAATTGGCGTGTTCCTGAGTGCGGTTCACGGTCTTGATACGCCATAGCAATGCTGTACATATCATTTTTTAAACCATTGCCGCTTTCATTAAAAATAGGGTCATTTTCGTGTAAGCCGTCGTAATCTTTATCGTAGCCACCACCTTGAATAACAAAGTCGCGGTCATTTTCCACATCGCGCTCAATACGATGAAAAACACTGCCTTGATAGCTCTTATCTGACACGTAAGTTAAAAAGTTATTGACCGTAATGGGGGCTTTTGAACGGTCCAGTTCAACAACAATACTGCCCATCGTTGTTACGATTTCGACGCGTGGAAAAATATTGTCTTTTTGAACAAAGCGGCCTTCTTGGGCTGCCAAGCTACTTACACTAAAAAATAGGCCTAAGCAGATTAAAAAAAGTCGTTTCATAGTTAACCTTCTAAAAATTCTATTAATTCAGGGTCAGATACAATGCGGGTAATAATTTGCTCAGTCAACTTATTGAGCTGACCTTCTATTTTTACTCGCTCGTGACTAAACGGACCTTCTAAATTAGCACTGCCTCTATACACTTTACTAAAATTACTTGAGGCGCGAATAACGCGCACGCCAAGCTCTATATGGGCTTCGCTGGTATGGCTCACAAGTTTTTCGGTCACAACAGCCTGCAGTGCATGAATATCTACTTCAAAGCGAACAGTTGCCAAGTTAGAAATGCTGGCACCATTGCGGCTAAGGGCGCTGTCTAAAACACTTTTAACAGATTCAGTAAGACCTTGGCTTGCAAAGGTTTTAGTTTTGTCTGATTCAATAAGTTTAAGTGTTGATGAGTCGCCACGTAAATCAATTACACTGGTGCTTAAGCTACTATTTATAGTGCTTATTTGACCACTTTTATAAACAGGATTGAGTATTACTTGGCTAGGCTGATTCGCACAGCCACCAAGTATTAGTAATACACAACACCCAATTATAATGTTTGTTAATTTCATTTATAGCATTCCACTATTTTTAGTTGCACTTAGAACGACAAACTTTTTGTTTGAGCCTAACAACTTACAGTTTCCGAACATACGGTTTAATTTATCGTGATAATCTAAATGACGATTACCAATAATACGCAGCTCGCCGCCTTCTTTTAAAGTATCTTTTGCTTGTTTAAACATTTGCCAAGCAATGTGATCGGTAACAGCTTGAGCTTGGTGAAATGGAGGATTACAAAGCACCATATCCACACTGTCTCTTTCAAAGCCTGTTAAACAATCGTTTTCGATGAACTCACAGTTATCAAACTTATCGCCTAGGTTAATTTCTACATTTAACCGGGCTGACTCTACTGCCATGTAAGACTCATCAACAAAGGTAATTGATGCATTAGGGCAACGAGCAAGCGTCATTAATCCAACAACGCCGTTACCACAGCCTAAATCAATAATGCTTTTAGCTTTTGGTGTTTCTGGTAAGTAGTTAAAAAAGAAGCGCGCACCAATATCTAACGAATCACGCGAAAACACATTTGCATGATTTGTTATATTAAACTCAGTACCTTCAAGTTCCCATGTTATAGGGAAGTCTGCTGCTTTATATCCGCCTTTAGCTGTGCTTAATATAAGACGAGACTTTTTAACTGCTAGGCTTGTTGTTGTTTCACCAATAAATTGCTCAAATGATTTTATTGTTGAATTATGAATTTCTTTTGTTTTACCTGCGGCAATTACTGGCGTACCGGGTGCAAGTACTTCACTGAGTTCACTTAATTGGAACTGTAAAAAACCTACATTACGAGGGATTTTAATAAGTACTAAATCTACATCCTCTGGTAATGCCGACAAACTATCTACTTGCGTAAACTCTGCTGTAGGCAGCTTGTTTTCTTGTAAGTTATAAGCCGCAGCTTGGTGGCTAATATAAGAATCATTAACTGAACAAACCGTTAACTTATTAAAATAACAAGCAAGTGCACCAAAGCTATCGTTTAAAATAAGCAATGAGCGACAATCTGGGTGATGTTCGTTAACATAATTGATAAGGTACTCATCTGCCGAATCCCACGCTTGTAAGCTGCGGTTTTTTTGATCCAATGGAAAGCGTTCAAGAGTAAAGGTTTTATCGCCTAGCTGGGCTTGCGTCGTCATAATGGTTCGTTGATCAGTAATCTAATGTAGGTAAATTCTAACATGCAACGGCAAAACGCCAACCCCCAACAGTTACCAAATGGCTTTTCTTATCAAAGTAGGGCACTTAGTGCACAAAAAAGCCTCGATCTATTTTATTATTTGCAAAAAAACCTACGTTGGCAGCAACCCGATGTAACCGTTTATGGCAAAACGGGGCCTATTCCACGACTGCAATGTTTCATGAGTGATTTAAATATTGAATACGGCTATTCAAGTAGTAAGCAAATAGTAGAACCATGGGATGAATTGTTACTTAATATGCGGAAGCGTTTAGAAGCACATTTAAACCAGCCTCTAAACTCATTGCTCGTTAATTATTACCGAGATGGTAATGATACGATGGGATGGCACAGTGATGATGAAATAGAGCTTGGTGATAAACCAACAATTGTGTGTGTCTCTCTAGGAGCTGATCGGGTTTTAAAGTTAAAGCACAAGGCGAGCAATAAAGTAACCGACTTAAAATTACAAAGTGGCAGCTGTTTAATAATGAATGGACATAGCCAACGAGATTATCAACATGCAATACCTAAGCAAACCACGCTTGCGCATCCGCGAATAAGTTTAACTTACCGATTTATAAAGCACATTAAGCAAAAGCAATTTAGTTAGCCAATTGCTGCGTTAAATTGTTATAGTAAGTGTATAAATTAGCTAATTAAAACGGTCTTTTTATGTCAATGCAGCAACAGATCCAAGAAAAAATAAGCAACGCCATTGCGTGTAAACATTTAAACGTGATTAACGAAAGCCATATGCACAGTGCTGGCACTGAATCACACTTTAAAGTAGTAGTGGTTAGCGAAGGTTTTGCGGGTAAGCGTTTATTACAACGTCATCGCGAAATTAATGGAATTTTAAAAGATGAGTTAGCAAATCATATTCATGCACTCGCTATTCATACATATACACCCGATGAGTATGCAGAGCAGGGCGGTGAAGCGCCTGATTCACCTAATTGTATGGGTGGCTCTAAAATTAGCTAAGTAATGTTTTAGAGTATTTGATGAGTGTTTAACTGATCAGATCAGTGTTTTTAGTATTAGCCTTTAAACTAGCGCTAATTTTTATTGTAAAAGATATAGGATGATCAATGGTCATTAAGCCTAAAATTCGTGGATTTATCTGCACAAACGCACACCCAGCTGGTTGTGCAGAGCATGTTCAAGAACAAATTAACTATGTAAAACAACAAGGCGCATTAAAAAGTGCACCAAAAAATGTATTAGTTATTGGCGCATCAACAGGCTACGGCTTGGCATCGCGCATTACTGCTGCATTTGGTGGTGGTGCTAAAACATTAGGTATTTTCTTTGAAAAAGAAGGTACAGATCGTAAAACAGGTTCTGCTGGTTGGTACAATACCGCTGCTTTTCAAGATGCAGCGGACGAAGCCGGCCTTTGGTCTAAAAATATTAATGGCGATGCGTTTTCTAACGAAATCAAGCAAAAAGCAATCGACACTATTAAAGCAGATTTGGGTAAAGTAGATTGTATTATTTACAGCCTAGCGTCTCCTCGTCGTACTGATCCAAATACCGGCGAAGTGTTCTCATCTACACTTAAGCCAATAGGTAATGCAGTAACCACTAAAAACTTAAATACATCAAAGCGTGAAATTGATGAAATTACGGTTGAAGCTGCAAATCAAGACGATATCGACAACACTATTAAAGTAATGGGTGGTGAAGATTGGGAAATGTGGATTGATGCATTAAAAGAAGCGGATGTATTAGCCGATAACTTTAAAACTACAGCGTATACTTATATTGGTAAAGAGCTAACATGGCCAATATACGGACACGCTACTATTGGTAAAGCTAAAGAAGATTTAGACCGTGCAACGGCTGCTATTAAAGAATCAACAAAAGATTTAAATGGTGAGGCGTATGTTTCATCACTTAATGCAGTAGTGACACAAGCAAGTTCTGCTATTCCTATAATGCCGTTATATATTTCTGCTTTATTTAAAGTTATGAAAGCAGATGGCACATATGAAGGCACCATTGAGCAAATTCACGCATTATTTAGTGAAAACCTATATGGTGAATCGCCTCGCTTTGACGACGGTGGGCATTTATTCCAAAACTATAAAGAGCTAGAAGATGATGTGCAAGCACGCGTTCAAGCTGTATGGGATAGTGTTGATACAAGCAGCATTGATGAGCTAACAGACTATGTTGGTTACCATAATGAGTTTTTACGCTTATTTGGTTTTGGTATAGACGGTGTTGACTACGATCAAGACATAGATTCAGTTAAGCCAATTGCTAATATGATTGACTAACAGAACTTAGTTATAAAAAGCCGCAATAGCGGCTTTTTTTGTATTATGCGATTTGTTTAATTTGCGATGAAATCAGGAACGATAATTGCTTAGGCTACCACTTTGGTCTACCTTGATTTTTATTTAAATCACTTAACAAAACTAAATAAGTGTTTCTGTCGTATAATTTTCATAAATACACTCGCATAGTCATCTAAAATGATGTTAAAATCTCGACAATATGTGATGAGTTTTACTACGTTGCTTGTTTGATATTTCTAGCAAGCTGCTCTTTTGTACCTTGATATAACTTGGAATAACTCAAATGGCGACGTGGTTGATACGATTTTTCAGTTTCTTTCCTTTAATGTAATGCAAGTGCGTATGATCAATATAAAAAAAGGTCTGGATTTACCCTTAGAGGGCGCGCCACAGCAAGTTATACATGACGGTTCTGCTGTCAAACGTGTAGCTGTGCTTGGCGAAGAGTTTATCGGTATGCGTCCAACCATGCATGTTCGTGTGGATGACCAAGTCAAAAAAGGCCAGGTACTTTTTGAAGATAAAAAGAACCCAGGCGTCCTATTTACTGCTCCAGCTTCTGGCACAGTAAAAGAAATAAATCGTGGTGCTAAACGTGTGCTGCAATCTGTTGTTATTGAAGTAGCAGGCAGTGAGCAAATCACCTTTGACTCTTTCAAAGCAGACGAGCTTGCGAGCTTAGAGCGTGAAAAAGCCAAAGAAGTACTTATCCAGTCTGGTCAATGGACAGCACTTCGTGTTCGCCCATTCAGTAAAGTAGCGGCTGTGGATGCA
The DNA here is from genome assembly GCF_002863625.1 of Pseudoalteromonas sp. MelDa3. Classification (NCBI taxonomy): domain Bacteria; kingdom Pseudomonadati; phylum Pseudomonadota; class Gammaproteobacteria; order Alteromonadales; family Pseudoalteromonadaceae; genus Pseudoalteromonas; species Pseudoalteromonas sp. MelDa3. The sequence goes on from NZ_PJBR01000103.1 coordinate 7,516, forward strand.
AATCCTAGTTCTATTTTCGTGACCGCAACTGACACAAACCCATTAGCTGCAGATCCTGCAGTGATAATTGCCGAAAATGCGCAAGCATTTGAAGCGGGTCTTGCTGTTATTTCGCGTTTGACCGATGGCAAAGTATTTGTGTGTAAAAAAGCAGGTAGCCAAGTTCCTAGCTCATCTATAGCTCAAGTAGAAGTACATGAGTTTGGTGGTGTGCATCCGGCTGGCCTCGTTGGCACTCATATCCATCATCTTGATGCAGTTTCTGTTAGCAAACAAGTTTGGCATATTGGTTACCAAGACGTTATTGCGTATGGTCACCTATTCCTTACTGGTGAAATTTACACAGATCGTGTTATTTCGCTTGCAGGTCCTCGCGTTAAAAACCCACGTTTAGTGAAAACACAATTAGGTGCTTCATTGGATGATTTAGTGGCTGGTGAGCTAGAAGACGGAGATAACCGCGTTATTTCTGGTTCTGTTCTATCAGGTTCTATTTCAAACGGTGTTCATGCATTCTTAGGTCGTTACCACGTTCAAGTATCTGTTTTACTTGAGGGTCGCGAAAAAGAATTGTTTGGCTGGATTGCACCAGGTAGTGATAAATTCTCTGTAACGCGTACATTCCTTTCTCACCTTGCGCCGAGTCGTTTATTTAAAATGACAACGTCAACAGGTGGTTCAAAACGTGCCATGGTACCAATTGGTAGCTACGAGCGCGTAATGCCGCTAGATATTTTGCCTACTCTATTATTACGTGACTTAATTGCACGCGATTTAGACAGTGCAATTTCATTGGGCGCGCTTGAACTTGATGAAGAAGATTTAGCGTTATGTACCTTCGTTTGTCCAGGCAAATACGAGTATGGTTCTATCCTACGCGATTGCTTAACTACGATCGAGAAGGAAGGCTAGAGAGATGGGTTTAAAAAAATATCTAGAAGATATCGAGCCGAATTTTGAAGCCGGTGGTAAATATGAGAAGTTTTATGCACTGTATGAAGCAGCTGCAACTATTTTTTATACACCAGGCTACGTAAATAAAGGCGCGACACACGTACGCGATAACATCGACCTAAAACGCATGATGATTTTAGTGTGGATGGCGACGTTCCCAGCTATGTTTTTTGGTATGTTCAATATCGGTCATCAGGCCGCAGGTGCTTTAGCACAAGGTTTTGAACTAGCAAACACGTGGCAAGTTGGTTTGTTCCAGTTATTCGGTGGTGAATTAACCGCTGATGCAGGCTGGGGCGCTAAGATGTTCTATGGAGCATGTTTCTTCCTACCTATCTACGCGGTAACATTTGCAGTAGGTGGTTTTTGGGAAGTAATATTTGCTTCTGTGCGTAAGCATGAAATTAACGAAGGTTTCTTCGTTACTTCAGTATTATTCGCACTTATTTTGCCTGCAACGATCCCTTTATGGCAAGTTGCGTTAGGTATTACGTTTGGTGTAGTAATCGCTAAAGAAATCTTTGGTGGTACTGGCCGTAACTTCTTAAACCCTGCTTTAGCCGGTCGTGCGTTCTTATTCTTCGCATACCCAGCTCAAATCTCGGGTGACACAGTATGGACAGCAGTAGATTCTTTCTCTGGTGCAACTATGCTAGGCCAAGCTTTCATCGGGCAACTAGACTTTGCAAACATGGAATTATGGTGGAATGCGTTTTACGGTTTCATTCAAGGTTCTGTAGGTGAAACATCTACACTTGCATTGTTAGTAGGTGGTTTGTTCTTAATTTACGTTCGTATCGCTTCTTGGCGCATCGTACTAGGTGTATTCCTAGGTATGGTAGCAACTGCGTTTTTACTAAATGCTGTTGGCTCAGAAACTAACCCTGTATTTGCAATGCCTTGGTATTGGCATTTAGTACTAGGTGGCTTTGCGTTTGGTATGTTCTTTATGGCTACTGACCCTGTATCAGCTGCATTTACTGACAAAGGTAAATTGGCATATGGTCTATTAATTGGCTTTATGGTGGTTATGATACGTGTTGTGAATCCTGCTTTCCCAGAAGGTATGATGCTAGCAATCTTATTTGCTAACTTATTCGCTCCACTGTTCGATCACTTTGTAGTGCAGGCTAATATTAAGCGGAGGTTGGCACGTAATGTCTAGTAATAACGAATCAATCGGTAAAACGTTATCAGTTGTTGTAGCACTATGTTTAGTGTGTGCAATCATTGTATCGTTTGCTTCTGTACAGCTTCGTCCTTTACAGCAAGCTAATAAAAACAAAGATATTCAAAGCAATATCTTGGCTGCTGCGGGTATCGATAAAGTTGAAAATGTTTTAGAAACATTTGATGCAAAAATCGAAGCGCGCGTTGTAAACATGACTACAGGTGAGTTTGTAGATACAGACCCAACAATTTTTGATTTTGAAAAAAGCAAATATGATGCAGCGCTAAGTGTTTCTCTTCAAGAGAAAGGCGTTAAAGATATTGCTGGTATTCAACGTGTGACTAAAGAGTCGCCGGTGTATATCTCTAAAAAAGAAGATGGCTCAGTTGATGCAATTATTCTTCCTATCCAAGGCTACGGCTTATGGGGCTTAATGTACGGTTTTATCTCGCTTGAAAGCGACGCTGAAACAGTTAAGAGCATTATCTTTTACAAGCATAATGAAACCCCAGGTCTAGGTGGCGAAATCCAAAATCCACAGTGGACTGCTACATGGGAAGGTAAAGAACTTCCAATTCAAATTGTTAAAGGTACTGCGGGCAATGATGAGCATAAGATCGATGGTCTTTCAGGTGCTACATTAACGTCTAACGGTGTTGATCATGCAGTTGACTTTTGGACTGGCGAAAATGGCTTTGGCCCTTTCCTTGCGAAAGTACGTAAAGGAGCATTGAAATAATGGCTGATACTAAAGAAATGAAGGCGGTCCTATTTGGTCCGGTTTTAGCTAACAACCCAATCGCACTACAAGTACTTGGTATTTGTTCTGCGCTAGCGGTAACGTCTAGCTTAAAAAATGCGTTAATCATGTCAATCGCATTGACATTAGTAACTGCATTTTCGAGCTTCTTTATCTCGCTTATTCGTAACCAGATCCCATCATCTGTTCGTATCATCGTACAAATGACAATTATTGCATCGTTGGTAATCGTTGTTGACCAAGTATTACAGGCATTCTCTTACGCTACGGCAAAAGAGCTTTCTGTATTCGTTGGTCTAATTATTACTAACTGTATTGTAATGGGTCGTGCTGAAGCATATGCGATGAAGTCGCCACCAATTATGTCTTTCCTTGACGGTATTGGTAATGGCTTAGGTTACTCTGTAGTACTACTTACTGTTGGTTTCATTCGTGAGCTATTCGGTAAGGGTTCACTATTCGGTGTTGATATTATCCCATTAGTACAAGATGGCGGTTGGTATCAGCCTATGGGTCTATTGATCTTACCACCGAGTGCATTCTTCATCATTGGTTTATTCATATGGGTACTTCGTACTTATAAGAAAGACCAAGTAGAAGCTAAAGCGTAAGGGGCAAATAGTGGAACATTATATTAGTTTATTTGTAAAAGCCGTTTTTATTGAGAACTTAGCGTTGTCATTCTTCTTAGGCATGTGTACTTTTTTAGCAGTATCTAAAAAAGTAACTACATCAATTGGCCTAGGTATAGCGGTTATAGTTGTATTGGGTATTTCTGTACCTGTTAACAACTTGGTTTACCATGCGGTACTTGCACCAGGTTCACTTACTTGGTTAGGTTATCCAGATGCGGATCTTAGCTTTTTACGTTTCTTAACTTTCATTGGTGTTATTGCAGCACTTGTGCAAATTCTTGAAATGGCATTGGATAAGTTTTTCCCTGCACTATACAACGCATTAGGTATCTTCTTGCCACTTATCACAGTTAACTGTGCAATATTTGGTGCGGTATCTTTCATGGTTGAGCGTAACTATGACTTCGGCGAGTCTGTTGTCTATGGTATAGGCGCTGGTGTTGGTTGGGCGCTTGCAATTACATTACTTGCAGGTATCCGTGAGAAACTGAAATATTCAGACGTACCAGATGGCTTACGTGGTTTAGGTATTACCTTCATCACTGTTGGTTTAATGGGACTTGGCTTTATGTCATTCTCTGGTATTTCACTGTAAAGGGTAGCGAGGATAAATCATGGATTATCAGATTTTCTTAGGCGTTGGTGTTTTTATCGCTATCGTTGTACTACTAGTTTTAGTGATCATTGGTGCTAAATCTCAGTTAGTTGCAAGCGGTGACATCATCATCGGTATTAATGGCGATAAAGACAAAGCCATTACTACATCAGCAGGTAATAAGCTTTTAAGTGCATTATCTGAGTCAGGTATATTTGTATCATCTGCTTGTGGTGGCGGTGGCTCTTGTGGTCAATGTCGTGTACACATTAAAGAAGGTGGTGGTGATATTCTGCCAACTGAGCTTGATCACATTTCTAAAGGTGAAGCCCGTGAAGGCTGTCGTTTAGCGTGTCAGGTAAATGTTAAAAACGACATGGAAATTGAACTTGAAGAGTCAATTTTCGGTGTTAAGAAGTGGGACTGTGAAGTTATCTCTAACGATAACAAAGCAACCTTCATTAAAGAACTTAAACTGCAAATCCCTGGTGATGAGTCAGTGCCTTTCCGTGCGGGTGGTTACATCCAAATCGAAGCGCCACCTCACCATGTTAAATATGCAGATTTCGATGTTCCTGAAGAATATCGTGGCGATTGGAACCATTTTGGTTTCTTCGATCTGGAGTCAAAAGTAGACGAAGAAACAATTCGTGCATACTCAATGGCTAACTACCCAGAAGAAGAAGGCATCATTATGCTTAACGTGCGTATTGCTGCTCCGCCTCCAAGAAACCTAAGCTTGCCATGTGGTAAAATGTCTTCGTACATTTGGTCACTTACAAAAGGCGACAAGGTAACTATTTCAGGTCCATTTGGTGAGTTCTTTGCTAAAGACACAGATGCAGAAATGATCTTTGTTGGCGGTGGTGCTGGTATGGCGCCAATGCGTTCACATATCTTTGACCAACTTAAACGTTTGAACTCTAAACGTAAGATGAGCTTTTGGTATGGTGCACGTTCTGAACGTGAAATGTTCTACGTAGAAGATTTTGACGGCTTAGCCGCTGAAAATCCTAATTTCGTATGGCATACAGCACTTTCAGATCCACAACCTGAAGATAACTGGGAAGGCTACACTGGCTTTATCCATAACGTGTTATTTGAGAACTATCTTAAAGATCACGAAGCGCCGGAAGATTGTGAGTACTACATGTGTGGTCCTCCAATGATGAACGCGGCAGTTATTACTATGCTTAAAGATTTAGGTGTTGAAGACGAAAATATCTTACTAGATGACTTCGGTGGCTAACACTAATACCAAAACAGTTTAGTTTTGGTTAAAATACCAGCCTCGTAGCACTTGTGTTACGAGGCTTTTTTTATTCTTTAATTTTATCAATCTATTAAGTAGAGCTGTTATGAATCGAGTAAGTACTTCACAAGGCATAATGGCCTTTTTACTAATCACACTGACCTTATTACTGTCTGGGTGTGGCGAAAAACCAGAGTCGAGGGAAACCTTTTTAGAAGGTAAGACTATGGGCACCACTTATCATATTAAATATTACGATGAGCAGGGCCAGCTATCAGCTTCACAATTACAGCTGCAAATAGACGCTGTTTTAAAAGATGTGAATCAGTCTATGTCTACTTACATAGAAGACTCTGAAATAAATACATTTAACAGATTACCAGCAAATCAAGTTATGCCAATTAGCGAAGATTTTAGGGCTGTTATCAGCGAGTCTATTCGCTTAGGCGAATCAACTAAAACACTCGATGTCACTATGGGGCCTTTAATTGATTTATGGGGCTTTGGTCCTGATAAAAAACCAACCAATCGCCCAAGTGATGAAGAGCTTGCAAGTATGGTTGAAAAAATAGGTATTGATAAACTTATTTTAGATGAGCAAGGACTGTCTAAAACAGTTAATGGGTTAGAGCTTTCGTTTTCGGCAACGGCTAAAGGCTATGGTATTGATAAAGTAGCGCAGTTATTAGAAAGCCACAGTATTACCAATTACATGGTTGAGATTGGTGGAGAGCTGCGTATAGCAGGTGAAAAGCCAAATAATCAGGATTGGAAAATTGCGATTGAGCAACCAGATGCGCAACCTGGAGAGCGAAAGGTACACCGTGTTTTATCGCCAGGTACAAACGGTATTGCTACGTCAGGTGATTACCGTATTTTTTATAAAATGGATGGCGAGATCTATACTCATTTAATTGATCCCGTGACCGGCATGCCTATTAAGCACGACTTAGTGTCGGTAACTGTGCTTCATCCAAGCGCTATGACGGCAGATGGTTTAGCGACTGCACTTACTGTGATGGGTATGGAAAAAGCGCAAGCATACGCTCAGCAGCACGATTTACCGGTATACTTAATAGGTAAATCAAATGAGGGTTTAGTTACTTATTCAAGCCCTGCATTTAAACCTTATTTGTAGTATGGTGCTGGCTTGTTTATTTTCGCGTTATTTGGGTATATAATAGCAGTCGCTCAAAAATGTTTGAGTTTAATTAATTGCTGATCAATAGGGGCTAAGCAATGTCACTTTTTCTTCTTACTTTTGGCTTACTAATTTTGATAGTTTCGGCTATGGCCGTTGGTATGATCGTGCAAAAAAAATCTATGGCAAGCAGCTGTGGTGGTTTAGGTTCGGTTGGTATTGATAAAGCCTGTGATTGCGATGATCCATGTGATAAACGCAAAAACCGTTTAGCAAAAGAGCAAGCCTGGAAAGAAAACCAAATTATTTAAGCCCGCCTTAAATATTAAAAAGCGCTTTATAGCGCTTTTTTTGTGTCTGTAAAACTGCTTAACTCGATAGCTTCTAAAGTAATCCAATCTTAATGTATTAGACAAACGTCTATAGTTTAGTTTTTTTCACCTATTAGGTTTATTTTTCTCGTTTGTCAAATTGGAGCTAACACTCTAAAGTTTAACCATAGACACAGAGCAAGGCTCTCGTCATAAGCTTGAGGCAAGTTAGCCTCGCTTAAAAGAATCTTTATATTGTGTGTGAAGATGTTGTCAGTGTGAAAGACAACTCAAGTTCGGTGGATTCACTTCCATAAAGAACGAGTTTGAGTTGTTTTTATTCCCTTTCAATACCACGTAATGTAAACCAAGAATCTTTATATTGTGTGTGAAGATGTTGTCAGTGTGAAAGGCAACTCAAATTCGGTGGTGACTGCATTTGAGTTGTTTTTATTTCCCTACAATGCCACGCAGTGTAAACCAAGAATCTTTATA
>NZ_PJBR01000104.1:0-14761 GCF_002863625.1 Pseudoalteromonas sp. MelDa3
AAAGCCGACTAATGGATACATGCAATTTGCAGATACTCATACTTTAAAAAGCCTTTGCTATATATCAAGCTGAAGGGTAACTCCAACTGCACACTATTTTTGCGATTATAAGAGCTTATTATTCTGTTTTTAAAACCATACCTTTCGATTGGGCAAATATTACTAGCGCAAATACTATTTCGATTATCCCGCCAATAAAGGCGCCGATTACAAAATTGGCATTTAATACAATACACAACATGCCAGAAAACATAAGCGAAGCACCTAAAATCCAGTACACTTTCATGCCATATAAAGTGTTGAAAACTAAATAGCGAACACCAATTATCATCAGCATTATTGAATAAAACCATTCAGCTTGAAGTTTTGCTACGTAAAACGCTAAAAACAAACCAACAAATAAAATAATAGTGCTTTCTAAGGCCAATTTACCTAATGGGTTTTTAGGGTCATGATTGCCAGAGCGTTTAAGCGCTTTTGAAAGTAGCATGGCTAAAGGATGTATAAACATACCACCAAAAAACAAAGTAAGCATACTCGATTGATTTGAATGCAGTAATGCGACAAAGCCAGCTATACACCAAACTAAGCCAGACACTAATACACCGGTTCCACCACCGAAGTATGCGAGGTTCATATTTTGTTGCGCATCTTCAAACTTCATAAAAATCCTTAATTTTAGAAATATCCCTAATTTAATATTATCGCATCGTTATTAATTACAAATCGTTACTCGAATACACACTTAAAATAGGGAACTTACAATCGGCAAACGATACAGTTACCGATTGTGTTTCGTTGCCTTTAAAACCGAGTTTAAATTCCATTGGCATGAATCGGCTGCCGTCAGCAAAAAGTGCAAGTAAGTGCTCCTCACCTAATTCTCGATTGCCCGACGATAAGTTAGTTAGCGTTATAACAGCCCAGCGTTCGCCCTCTTCATTGCTCATTAATACATAATTAACGATTTTAAAATCCCCTTTTTTAGGGATTATGTTGCTATCGTTTGCAAACGATAAGTGCATGCTATTTGGTACTGCACGGTCAACATTTAGCGCTTTGATAGAGTCGGCTTGGGTTGCCCACGAAAGCACCAATAAAATGATCACTAAGGCTTTATTCACTGTTAGTTCCTTTTTATTACCTAGTAAAATACCTAGTAAATTACGTAACAAATTACATAACAATAACTGTTTAAATTATATTCGCATTCCATACCTATTATGTAAACAGACAATCATCGCAATTTTATCCAGCGCTTTGGCTGCGCCACTACAGACTAAGCGCTCATTCAGTGTGCTTGCGTTACTTTAGGGTAATAACGAGTGATAAGAGTAAATAATTCAAAGCTAACTTAAAGTAAAAAGCGCGATTAAACAGGAGTATAAACGTATGGCAAGCACACATAAAAACTCAACAATGGATTTATCTGATCCCAGTAATAGCATTAAAGTAAGAGGGGCACGCGTTCACAACTTGAAAAATGTAGACGTTGATTTACCTCGTAACGCATTGGTTGTTTTTACAGGAATATCGGGCTCTGGAAAATCGTCGCTTGCGTTTGGAACGCTGTTTGCTGAGTCGCAGCACCGTTATCTTGATTCAGTATCGCCTTACGCCCGTAGGTTAATAGATCAAGTTGATGAACCCGATGTTGATTCTATTGAAGGGCTACCACCTGCCGTTGCTTTGCAGCAGCAACGCGGCGCACCGTCGGTTCGCTCATCAGTTGGCAGCATAACAACTATTTCTAACGCGCTACGCATGCTTTACTCACGCGCAGGCGAATACCCCAAAGGGCAAGGCATACTTTACGCCGATGCGTTTTCGCCAAATACGCCACAAGGTGCGTGCCCAGAATGCTCAGGAATAGGCCGAGTGTTTGAAGTAACCGAAAAGCTACTTGTGCCAGACGATACAAAAACTATTCGCCAGCGCGCCATTGAAGCGTGGCCACCAGCATGGCAAGGTAAAAATTTAAGCCGAATTCTTACTTCCCTTGGATATAACATAGACACACCTTGGAACAAACTTTCTAAAAAAGCACGGGATTGGATTTTATTTACCGACGAAACACCTACTGTGCCGGTATACCCAGATTACACCTATGAGCAAACACAAAATGCGATAAAAAATAACGAAGATCCAAGCTACATGGGAACTTTTTCAAGCGCTAAACGCTTTGTTTTACAGTCTTTTGCTACTACCCAAAGCCCGCGTACAAAAAAGCGCGTGTCACAGTTTATGCAAATATCGCAGTGCCCTACCTGCCAAGGTAAAAAATTAAAACAAGCATCGTTAAGTGTTAAATTTGCAGGGCTCGATATTGGCGAGCTATCTCAACTTACACTAAACGAACTTGCTAAAAAATTAAGTAATGCCGCCAACACCAAAGTAAATAAAAATACAAAAAATCCAGAGCAAGCCATTGTTACGCAGCGCATTGCTAGCGACATTCTCACTCGTATTGAAGCACTAACCATGCTTGGTTTAGGGTACTTGTCGCTTGAGCGTACAACGCCAACGCTCTCACCCGGAGAACTACAACGATTGCGACTTGCCACACAAATTCGCTCTAAATTATTTGGGGTGGTTTACGTGCTAGATGAACCTTCAGCGGGTTTACACCCTGCCGACACTCAAGCATTACTAAAAGCGCTCGACGAGTTAATAGCGGCTGGCAATTCTGTATTTGTTGTTGAACACGATGTTAGCGTTGTTAAACATGCCGATTGGATTGTTGATGTAGGCCCTGATGCAGGTGTACATGGTGGCGACATTATTTACAGCGGCCCTGTTGAAGGGTTAAGAAAAATAAAAAATTCGCACACCGGTCGTCACCTTTTTGCTAAAAACGCCAGTCAAGAGTCTACTCAAAACAGCGCGCAAAAAAAGGAGCAAAGGCAGCCTAGTGCGTGGTTAAAATTGGCTGATATTGAGCGTAACAACCTTAAAAAACTCAATGCAGAATTTCCACTGGGTGTTATGACAACCGTTACTGGGGTTTCGGGCTCTGGTAAATCAAGCTTAGTAAGCCAAGCGTTAGTAGAGCTTGTTTACGAAGCGCTCGGGCAAAAAGTAATACCGGAAGCGCCAACCGACGAAGCCGACTTACTCGAACAAGAGCTGCAAACACACACCAGCGGAAAAATCATTGAAGGTATAAATAATATAAGCCGCCTGATTACCGTAAATCAAAAAGCGATTGGCCGTACCCCTCGTTCAAACTTAGCTACCTACACGGGTTTGTTTGATCATGTGCGTAAACTATTTGCTTCAACCCAAAAAGCAAAAGAGCGCCGTTACGATGCTGGGCGCTTTTCGTTTAATGTTGCTAAAGGTCGCTGTAAAAATTGTGAAGGCGTTGGCTTTGTGAGTATAGAGCTACTGTTTTTACCAAGCGTTTATTCACCTTGCCAAGTGTGTCATGGCAAACGTTATAACGAGCAAACACTTGAGGTTACATATCGTGATAAAAACATAAGCGATATCCTCAATTTAACGGTTGAAGCGGCGCATACCTTTTTTGAAAACGAACCTGCAATACTACGAGCGCTCGATGCACTTATGCAAGTAGGTCTTGGGTATTTGCGTTTAGGGCAACCTGCAACTGAGCTTTCTGGCGGTGAAGCGCAGCGTATTAAATTAGCAACCGAGCTGCAACGTGCCCAGCGCGGTAACACGCTTTATGTTCTTGATGAGCCAACTACAGGCCTGCATCCATCGGATGTATCAATGCTAATGTCGCAGTTAAATAAATTAGTAGATGCTGGCAATACCGTTATTATGGTTGAACACGATATGCAAGTAGCCCGAAATAGTGACTGGGTAATTGATGTAGGCCCTGGTGCTGGTGAAGAAGGCGGCTTAATTGTAGCGCAAGGTTCACCCGAAAAAGTGGCAAGCGTAAAGGCGAGTAAAACCGCACCCTTTTTACTGCAATAGTTAAAGGATGACGCTTTTAGTTGTATAAAAGCGTCATCTATATATGGTAGTTAACGCTGAAAATAACGGCTTGAGATAGATTAATTATCCAAAGTTCAGGTTTACTAATACATCCCGTTTTTATCTTGGTAACCAATCAAAAATAGCCTTACCTATTTCGTGCGGTGAATCCTCTTGAATATAGTGAATACCGCTTACGGTTACCTCAGTTAAATTTGGCCATGTACGCACAAAGTCTCTTGCGTAACCAACTAAAAAAGCACCCGGTTCAGCATTAATAAATAGCTTAGGAATATCGTGAGAGTTAGCTAAAAAACTCGCATAGCTTTTAACTAAAGCCACGGTATCGGCAGGCTCTCCAGCAATGGGCAGTTGGCGAGGCCCTGCTAAAATTGCACGGCGATCTTCCCCCGAATTAATAAAGGGTCTGCGATACTCATCATGCTCTGCCTGCGTTAATTTGCGTGCAATGGTCGCTGGTAATATTGTTTCAATAAAAAAGTTGTCATCAAGCACCATTTTTTCACCCTCAGCTGAGCGCATAGTGCCAATAGGGCCGTGCAAATCTTTAGGAAAATCGTCCCATGTTGGAAAGTCAGTAACAATTGCTTCCATAAACGCAATTGCTTTTACAGCATCACGATGTGTATTAGCCCAGTTAAAACCAACGCCTGAACCCCAATCGTGCAGCACCAAGGTAACGTTATTATTTACACCCAACGCTTCTAAAAGTGCAAATGTGTATTTGCTGTTTTCAGCAAGTGAGTAGCTGCCCTCATGGGTGTTATCTAACTTTTGCGAATCTCCTAATCCAATCATATCGATAGCAATTAAACGCCCTTTTCCTTGCAAATAGGGCATAACGTTTCGCCAAAGGAAGCTAGATGTAGGGTTACCATGTAAAAATACAATAGGATCACCTTCGCCTTCATCTATATAAGCCATTTTTTTATCTAATACAGTTTTAAACTTTTTTGCATAACGTAATGTTTCTGAATCATTCTTCATTTAATTATATCGCTTTATTTAACTGATGAGCTGGCGGTAAATCCTCGCTCATCTAATTTGTGTAATATTCGAAGTAGATTAACTAATTTCGAGTTAATATACATGACTGAGTCACACAATAAATGAGCGCGCTTAATTTGTCACTATATTTATATGATCGAATCACATATAATTAAATTTATGAAAAATGAAAAATATATATCAAATTTAATCGGCACGTTTGCTACTTCTGTTTCTAATGACATTGAAAAACAGATTGCCGAATTAGGCGGGCGAAGCCTAAGCCACGAAGCGGCACTGGTCACTATTTACAATCATCCTAATGAAACCATTGATGTACTAAGCAAGGTTTTAGGCTTAACGCATTCTGGTGCAGTTAGATTAATAAATACACTTGAAAAAGAAGAACTTGTAGAAAGGCGAAAGTCAGTAAAAGATGCCCGCTCTGTTGTTTTATGCGTAACGGATAAAGGCAGACAAAGAGTTGAACTAGTACTAGGCAGCAGAGAAACAGCCACCTCTAAAATACTAAACAACTTTAATGATGAACAAAAACAAAGCTTTTTAAGTTTGATAGAAATAGCACTTGGCAGCCTAACAACCGAGCAGGTAGAAGCACGTAAAATATGCAAATTATGTAACGAAGGTGTATGCCGTAAACAAGGCTGCCCGGTAGAAAACTCAATTAAGTAACTAATTACTTCATGCATCTGCCCACTATAAACGTATTAAATTATTTGCTTTAATACGTTAGCGCTCAAAGTGTTAGCTTTTTAAAAAGCGTTCTATTTTAGGTTTTACCGTAACCGACATTATCAGCATTATAGTTAAACCTATTGGTAATGCGGCTAATAATCCTTCAGCCCATCCAGTTACAAATACACGCATATCTGCATAGCCAATATTATTAGTAGCGGTAACAAACGCCATCACAGACTCCATTATCAGCGCCATAAAAACACTAATAACTAAATTACGTTTTAGCTCGCTACTAGTAGGCAATAACTTATTAACTAGCTTATGCATTAAGGTCATCATTACAAAACCAACAGGCGCCATAACCAATACTACACTTATAAATGAGGTAAACCAGTCGGCATAAAAATGCTCTGTAACACCCACATTCACATAAGTCATAATGCCAGTTAGAGTACCGCCAATTAAGGTAATAATACTCACCATAACCAGTATTTTATAAATTACAGGTGTTTTTTTAGGCTCAACCATTACTGGGTTTGCTGATACGGGTGTACTCATTTTTGGGCATGCCTTAAGCGTTAAATAGATGACAAAGTCAACTATAATAAATTAATTGATAATATCAACTACTTTAAATTGGTTGGACCGCCTAAGATTAAAAGTAGTGGTAGCAATCGATGCAACCACTACTTTATGAGTATTTAAATTTATTCTGATTTATTAGCTATTTTTTGAAGATTCTCATGAATTTTAAATAATACAATCAATAGCTCACACCAGATGCGCGCACCAATTGCCCCACCAACAATTATGGCCAAACCACTAATGAAACCACCACCATACTTAGCAAACATTGTTGTTACACCTGAGATCAAAGTACCTATTAAAATTAACCAGTAAACGAATGTAATTATTTTTGGGGTTAACATTGAATCAAAAAAGAATATATCTTTCATTTTAGTCCTTTATAACTCCGTTTAAGAATACTAGTTTAGCGGAGTTAGAAACTAAACTAGTAATATAGAATTTTTTATTACTTATTTAAACTATCTAGCTCTTTTTCAAGATCTTTCATCGCTTTTTGGGCTTTAAACTCTTCGTAAAGCGCTTCGCGTGAACTAGGATCTAGACGCTTACCAGATTGAGCTACTAGGTTATTAAATGTTTCTTGTGTATTGCTCATTACAACGAATGTACAAAGTTGCTTTACCCCGTCTAATTTAGCAAATGCAACTTCTTGTGGCACTGCACCCACAAGGCTTTGCTGTGCAACTTGCTTACTTACTTGCTCAAAAGTTCCACCAACGTTTAGCTCATCATTACTTTGTGCTTTACGTTGGTATAGCTTGTCCATAACGCTTGCTTTAACCTGTATTTGCTGAGATAAATCGGCGCGAGCAGCTGCAATTGCTTGTGCTCTGTCGGTTGACATACTGCCTGACCAAGGTACGCATGACGACGATGCTAAACCTTTATCAGACACAGGTAATAACACCCAACTTGGTACTGAATCATTTTTTGCTAACGGCTCCGACTGTGTTTTTTCAGTGCTTGAACACGCACCTAATGCTAAAGCGGCTATTAGAGGTAATAACTTTTTCATTTTAAATTCCTTTCAATTGCTTTTGATAATAAGCGGTGCGTTTTACCACTTTTTGTAAATAGTTACGGGTTTCTTGCGCAGGTAAATTGTTAACCATTAGGGTGTAAACCTTCTCAGCTGACATTGCATTAGCTGCAATACTTGCTTGGTTCAGTGATTTAGAGCCACTCAGCGTTTTGGCTACGTTACCTGGGCCAGTATTATAAGCGGCAATACTCATGTAAATTCTTGATTGCACATTACGTACATTTTTAAAGTAACGATTACTTAAAATATGCACATAAGTGCTGCCTGCTTCTACGTTATTATCAGCCTGAAATAAGTACTCAGGGCTAAGTAATAGCGGTTTACCTTGCAAAAAATTGCTCACATCTTTACCCGCTGAAGTAGGCACTATTTGCATTAAACCAAAAGCAGGAATTGGCGAGCGTGCAAGCGGATTAAAACTCGATTCGGTATGTATAATTGCCAATAACAGTGCGGGATCTAAGTTATAACGCTTGGCTTGCTGTTGGACTTCTGGTAGATAACGTTTTGCTTGGTTCGAAAGTGTATTATCGGGCAATTTATAGCTAATTGTTACTCTGTCTTTTTGTTTAGTTATTACAGGTGCCTTTGCAGTGAGCACCTCTTTTACAATCTCTGTAGAGAGCACCGTTTGCTCGACTATTTTTTTAGCTTGAGTCGTTGTTGGTGACTTACTTTGCTCAACTTTTTTATTTAAAGGCTTACCCGTTGAGGTAAAGTTTTTGCTGTTTATTGTGTTATTTGCCGCAATATAAACGGGATCATTTGAAAGTGTTTTATTTACCGTTACTTGTGAAAGCTCATTTAATTGCTGCTTTGCATATTCAACTGCTTGCTCGTCGTTTTGGCTGTTTAATAACTCAACAACGACTTCACCACTTTCGAAATTTACACTCGTGCGTTTATTTAGATCATCACTGTATTTAACCCACACTGTTGAGCTTGGCAGATTTGGATCTTGCCACTTTTGGGTTACTTGTTCTAAATATGCATTTTGCGCATTATGCCAAGCACTTACAAACGCTTCAAATTCTTGCTTTTGCTGTTGTTCGTACTGACTAAACTCACTTTGACGCTTTTTTAAAAAAGCCTCAAATTCGGCTTCTTCACTTGTTTGAGCTAAGCTATTTAAGCTCATAGTTAAACAAGCTAAAGCGCTAATTTTTAGTAGTATTTTAACTTTTGAGTGCATTTTTTATATCCCTATAAAATTAAAAATAACTACTTAAATCATCAGCAGATAGATTATCAAACTCAGTTTGAGCAGCTAAGTTTAAATGCTTACAGTCTATGCTTTCACATCGCCGGGTTAACGAAATTACTTGCTTATAGCGCTTATTAACAAACCAGGTTTGTGCAACTGAGGCTCTCGCTTCGTCGAGTTTTAGCTCACTCGCTTTTAAATATTTATCGAGATAGCTTAAACGTTGCTCCTCTGGCGATTGATCCGCTGCTAATGCTACTGCATCAGACATCGTTGTAGGGTGATTCAATGCAACTTGCAATAAAGGGCGTAAGTTTGCTTTATCTTTTTGGCTACCAACTTGCCAAGCCGCTCTAATGGCAAGTCCAGCTTCGTTAATATCTTGCGCGGCAGGTGTTACAACACCAGTACAAGTTAACCATTCTCGCTGTTTTTCTTGCTCATAGTCCGTAATTTCAGCGTCAATAAAGCTTACCGACTCTGGCAAAGTAATATTGAGCTTATTAGCTAAAGTATTTTTAATAATACGACGATCAGGCAAGGTCAATGCATTTCGACATGCCTGCTCAAGCGCATTTTTTGCACTCGATTTTAACGCCATTACTCGGGCGTATTGACCATTAGCCTGACTTTTAAAAAAAGCAGTTTGTTGTTCAATGGTTTGCTCTGAGTCGAAAGTGGCCGAAGCCACCAACGAAAGCGCTAAAATAGGTGCTAGCATTAAAGTTCCTTTTCGCTCGCTACTTTACCTGATGCACCTTGGGGGTTAGCCGCTTTTTCGTTTAACCCACCGTGTGCTTTTATTTTGTGGCCGTAGTGACTTACACCGTTAACAGTTTGGCCATTATTACCTTCCATCTCTTTAGCTGCTTTGCGTGCCGTTGCCTCTAAGCTTGGCGCATAAACAGCTACGCTGTACTGCCAAAATCCATCATCACTTGCAAAACTTTTAACACTTACACCAGGTGGTAATTTACCTTTTGCAACGGTTGAATACTCGTCAGATGTTTTTAATTGATTTAAAAACGTACTGCGATCTTCTTCAAGAATTTCTACTTGTTGCGGATCATTTAAGTATGGGTCATCGTACTCAAACTGTTTAGTACCTTCCATTTGCTTTTCGTCAAAACTACCTTGCCAATACACTTTTTCACCTTGAATAGTGGCAAGCAACGCAGAACGCGCACGTGTTTGCGATTGCGATTTAGCAACGCCTTTAAGCTTACGAGCAACATTGCTGTTTCTATTTTGACGTGCAATTGCAGAGCCATAACCTAAAACGATAACTTCGCCAGTATCAGCGTTAGTAAGTACTTTGGCGCCAACCGGTGGTAAAACACCACTTTTAACATCACTGATTACTTGTTGGAAAATTACATTCGGTTCAGTAGTTACCGCTACGGCACCACGATTACCTTTAATTTGTGAACGTGTTTTAGGCGTTGAAATTAAGCTTACACGTACGCCTTTATCATCAATGTTGTCGTAAACGTCATAAGTAACAAAGCCCGCTAACGAACCCGATACAGACTCTTTACACGCCTCCATCATATTAGTTTGTTCGTTTGCCGTACCTTCAACGCCCGTATCAATAACATCCATTCTTGCAGACACTACATTGCTACATTGATGTTCAACACCTTTCATATTTTCAATTAATTGTTTTTTCGCAATTAAATAAGCTTGATTATAAGCACCGCGTTTAGACAGCAAAGTCGCATTCATATTTTCGTAGGTGTTATAACTAGCACTACCAATAGATAAAATACCGGTGCCACTACCAACTTGAATCATTTTAATACCGTCTTCGTTGTCATCCATCAGTGCCTGATGAGCAACAGCAACTGCAACGCTTGTATCTTTTGCAACCACTACATCGCCAGAAACTTCGGCTTGTT
Organism: Pseudoalteromonas sp. MelDa3; assembly: GCF_002863625.1. NCBI lineage: Bacteria > Pseudomonadati > Pseudomonadota > Gammaproteobacteria > Alteromonadales > Pseudoalteromonadaceae > Pseudoalteromonas > Pseudoalteromonas sp. MelDa3. The sequence goes on from NZ_PJBR01000104.1 coordinate 10,385, forward strand.
CAGCACCCACTACTTGCGCGCCTGGGCGAGCAGGTATCATATCTGTTAAGCTAAATTCTTCCTCTGCGATTGCAGGCATAGCTAAAACCATTGCTAATGTTAATATTTTTAATTTCATCATCTATCCTTATTTGTACCTGAGTGTAAAGTCGTCTTCGACTGTAATTTTTGAAAGGCTTTTTGCTGTTATTGTCATTAACGCCTGATCAAGCGCATGAGCAAGTTCCCCGGTGCTACCTTTAAATCTCAGGCTTGCTACGGTATATTTTTGCTGTTTATGTATAGATATATCGCTTACGCCACCTAACGTACTTAACACATCATGCAATTTTTCTGGTTGCGTTAGCTTATTGCTTGGCAACATGACTTCACGAACCAAGCCCCCTCTTGCAACTACTTGAGTAAATGCATTATTAAGGGCTTTATGAAGCGCTTTTGATTGTGACTCGCTCGCCAAATGTACTGCCATTAAATCTTTTTCTACGTAAGGAGCATTAGGCAACGACATAAATGAAGGATCGTTTTTCCACTGACCATAAATGTTTCCAGCTAAATCTCTAACGTCAGCACTTAAATAAAGTTGTCTGTTGTTAGCGCGCTTAATCACTTCAGATTTTGCATAAATAACTAAACTAGCCGCGTTACCAACTTCAATTCCTTGCTCGTTTAACCAAACTTTTAGTTCTGTTTTTAATGGTTCAGGCGCAATAACTTGCACTCTAGGTGAACCAATCATGCTCAGTAATTTAGATGCTTTTTGAATAAGTGGTGCTTTTTCTACAACAGCCATAACGGTGACTTCCACACCACCATTTTGCAGTTCTCTGGTTTGCAGGGTTTGCCATTCTTTCACAAGCCCTTCACTATGACTCGAAAGCTGTTGCCCTATTAACTCTTGTATGTTTGTTGATTCGTTACCGTCAACAATATTCATACTTGTACTTGATGATTGCGTATGCTGCTGAGTAAGCCACACACCTACAACTTGCGATACAGCACGTTGCAAAGCATCTTGTTCTGCAATCGTCAGTGCTGTTTTACCTTCTTTTTTCCAGCCTTGGCCTATTACTGTCACACTAATATTTTGAGTGGTTTGTTGCCAGCTTTGCTCTTGCGGCTCTCCTAACTCTTGCGGGTTAAGGCTTACAGTCATGCATGTGTCGTTACCACTGAGTGTAGGCGTTGAGTAATTTAAAGGAACGGCACCAGCACTCAAACCTTCCATCATCATAGTCCGTTGTTGCTCATATAAGCTGGCGGCATCATTATCTAAACTTGTTGTTAAATGTTGCTGCGCACTTTGGGTTGTTAGGCTTTTATTACCTTTAATAAAACTTATAAGCTCAGCACTAGCCTGGGTTTTTGCACCCGAAATAGCCGTACTACCTCGTCCATATGCACATGCCTGTGTTTGTAGCGTACCATCAGACAATACATCCACTTGAGCTTGCGCACTCAAGGAACATAATGCTAATAAACCAAGCTTTTTGATCATGTACGGCTCTCCAAAAAGTCAGCGGGAGTACCGACCGATACAGCAAATATTTTTGTACCATTTGACGGTCGATAAATACCATTTTCAGCTTTGTTTTTAACATCATCTGCTACATCGGAGTCTTTCCAACGAATAATTTCACCATTTGCACTACTACGCGAAGGGTTAACATTCGCAACGCCAATCGGTTCAACAAATCCTGCCTCATAGCTAAAAACTATCATTGTTTCGTTAGGAAGTACGCCTGCATTTTGACCTCTATCTAAACTAATTTTGTTCCCTTTAATACCTAAAACTTGCGCTGTGGCAGGCATTTCACTCAACATACGGGTAAGCAAAATATCAATACCACGCGATCCCATATCGCTGAGTACTGCATTTACATGAGCACTTTGATCAAAGTGAAAACCTGCGACGTAGCGTCCGCTTACAGTCGTAAATTTTAACTCCGAGCGATCACGTACATCTTCAGATTTAACGCGAATCTTTCCTAAATTAGGATGCGATAGCTTTTCACGTGTTTGCGGATTTATCACACCGGTTGTTAGCTCTAATGTGTAATCGGCCCAATCTGTAATCGCGCCTTCAGTTTTTAGTGTTCTTAATGAATCAATTTTTACCACAAAATCGGGGATTAATGCTTTAACTTCGGCACGTTTGGCCGCTGTTTTTACGCCTTGCTGTTGTAAAATTAATTGTTGTTCCTTTGAAATAGCATCATCATCACGCGTTACTATTCTAAAGCGATTAATTCCTGCAAATTGATTTTCGAGCATTAGCAATAAGTTTTGGTTGTCAAACTCGCGCATAGCATCAACACCAATACCACTGCCATTTACACCAGCTAAATCAAAGTACATGCGTACAATTGGTTTTTTAAGCGGACAACTATCTGTTTCTGTATTTGCATCAAACGTGCAACGCTCTAAACCTTGGGTATCAAAATATGCAGGCATAGCTATATCCGCGTCATTAAATATATAAGCACTTTTGGCTATTACGGTATTCGAGGCGTTGTTACTAACCAACCCTGATTGTGTAGCACTTCCTTGTTTAGGTGAAGAGTTACAACCTGCTAATAAGGCGAGTGTAAATGCTGATAGAGTTAAGTTTTTTATTAATTTCATTACCATTCCTAAATATCGAACAGCCACTGACTAGCAGGCGCTTTAAGTTGTTGTATTAAATTGTTAATCGCTTTTTGTTTTGCATTTTCTTGTGTCGTGGCACTTTCCTGCGCAAAAAGATCCTGTTGTAGTAATACTTTGAAAGGACTTGAACTTCGCGTAAGCGCTAGAGTTAAAATAACTTTGGCTGAATAATTATTATTAGATTTGGCGTACTGCCAACGTATTTGGGGACGCATCCATAAACGTGTATCGCCGCTATGTGGGAGTGCATTATTTAGTGCTGATTTAATTTCGCTAATATTATTAGCACCGATCACATCACAAGAAACAGCATTTAATGCTTTTGCTTGCTCATTCAATAAATTATTTAAAGTCGATTGAATTAATAGCTTAGGCCCAGAAAGGAGCTCTAATACTGCTAGCTTTTTTGCCGCAACATCAAGACCTCCACTATTTTTAAGTGCCCAAATGAAACGCTGTTCGTTGTCATTTTTTGGCGCAGAGATACGAGAAAGATTTAATAAATCAGATTTTAGGTTTTTAACTAAAGCCGATTTTTTAACTCCCATTTTTAAAGCAAATAAGTTATTTTGCTCAAGCGTATTTAACTCCTCTAGTCCAGTTAATGTAAACGGTAAACTAGTTAAGGTTGTTGCTTGTTCAAAATAATTGCTTGCTTGGTTGTCCTGCTTTATGAGCTTTTGTAATTGCTGCGTACTTACATCAACGCTTAGTTGAGTAGTAATATCGGCTATAGCCGCTTGCTTTGCAGCTAAGCGACTCTCACCAATCCCAACCGCAGTAATATATTCATCACTTTTTTGCGGTTGAGTTACCCAATCTGGCCAGTTTTGAGCTGAGCAGCTAAAAGCACATGCTATAAAAAAAGCAAAAATGCTTGTTTTCATTAACCTTTCGCTTCTTGCTCAAGTTGTAACTCATTTATTGCAGTAATTGTGGCTTGCTCAAGTTCTATAATTTCGTTTGCTTCAAGCGCTAACGCAAGTTGATCTTTTGCTTTAATAAGAGCTGTGCCTATATCTTTAGGATCCTCTTCTTGCTCAGCATTCTCTTCATCGCTTGAAAGCCATGAATTGACAAGATTTCCACCCATTTTTAAAGCTGTTACTTTGGCTATGACAGTGCTGTGCTGGCTTAAAATATAAGCAGATTTAGCAATCTCTACCGTTAAATCAGTCGCAAGTTCAACATTTTGCTGATAAATACCTTCGTTCGCTAAGTTATAAGCTGCTATTTTATAACCAATTTCTTCATCTTTATTCTTTGCTCCTGCGTCAAACTCTTCGATTGCAGCTTGAAGTTGCTCTGGTGTCGACTTTTGATGGGCATATAAAAAGGCTTGTACATCACGGTAGTTATCAGTTTGAGTGCGGTATTCACCCATAACTTTTCGTTGACGCTCAAGGATAATAGCTGACATATTTAAAAATTCGTCAATACCTACCTGTACAGCCACCGGGTGAAAATAACCAAGTGTATCCATTCGAGTAGTCAACTCAGCAACTGCAGTATTGCGGTCTAAATTAGCAGAAGTACTAGTATCGGTTGTTGAAACACAACCAGTAAAAAGAGGTACGAAAATAAGTGCGGATAGAATAGCTTTTTTCATGAGGTAATTCCCTATACATTAAAAAGGCAAGAAAGCACAAAGCTAAGCAGTTGACTTGATTCATTCTTCCTTGAATATGAGATTAGAATTACCGAATTTGTAAAAAAATGCAACACGGAAAA
>NZ_PJBR01000105.1:0-14726 GCF_002863625.1 Pseudoalteromonas sp. MelDa3
AATTAGTATAAAAAATAGTGCTAAAAATAGTGTTAAAATTTAATTTTTCCAACAAGCATATCTTTAAACATTACCCAATCTCCCCACAAACTGTAAAAAGGGTGTTTAAAAGTAGCTGGGCGGTTTTTTTCAAAAAAGAAATGTCCGACCCACGCAAATCCATATCCAATAACAGGTAATAGCCATAATAAACTGTAGTGTTGTTTTAATAGTGCTATTGCGATTACAGCAAGAACAAGGGTGCTTCCTATAAAATGTAAGCGGCGGCAAATCACGTTGCGGTGCTCTTTTAAATAATAAGGGTAGAAGGCTTTAAAGCTTTTAAACGTGGGGTTTGTACTTTGCATAGTGTGCTCTTTTATTGTTTTTTATTTTAATGAGGGTCGTGCTATTAAAGCGTAAGTTTACATTTGTTTACAGCGATAAATGGCGCTTAACGCATCTAAATAGACAAAAGGGCTAAAAGTTAATAACTTAGGCGCACTATTAATAAATAAGAATGGAACTCAGGATGTTTAAACATACTTTAGCGTGTGCTGTAATTGTAGCGCTTAGCGGCTGTTCAGAGCCAACTAATACGGTAACTCAAGAAGAAGTAAAAGCACCTATGAAGCAAGTTAACGCAGTTATATACCCAGAAACAAAAAAAGGCGATGTAGTAGATACCTACTTTGAAGAAGCGGTTAGCGACCCATATCGTTGGCTTGAAGATGATATGAGCGACGAAACTGCCGATTGGGTTAAAACGCAAAACAATTTAACGTTTTCTTATTTAGAGCAGATACCTTATCGCGATAAGTTAAAGCAGCGCCTTGAAAAACTAATGAACTACGAAAAAATAGGCGCTCCTTTTACTGAAGGCGATTACACCTATTTTTATAAAAACGATGGCCTGCAAAATCAATATGTTTTGTACCGCAGTAAAGATGGCGGCGACGTTGAAGTATTTTTAGATCCAAACAAGTTTAGTGAAGATGGTACGACGTCTATGTCGGGTTTATCGTTTTCAAAAGATGGGTCATTACTCGCGTATCAAATATCTGAAGGCGGCAGCGATTGGCGTAAAATTATAGTTATTGATGCACGTACCAAAGAGCAAGTTGAAGAAGCGCTTGTTGACGTTAAATTTAGTGGTATAGATTGGTTAGCTAACGAAGGTTTTTATTATTCAAGTTACGAAAAACCTAAAGGCAGTGAGCTTTCGGCTAAAACAGATCAGCATAAAGCGTATTACCATAAGCTAGGTACTGCACAATCAGCTGATAGTGTTGTATTTGGTGAAACTGATGAGCAAAAACATCGCTATGTAGGCGCTGATGTAACCCATGACGGCCGCTACCTACTTATTTCAGCTAGTACGTCTACCTCAGGCAATAAACTGTTTATAAAGGACTTAACAAAGCAAAACAGTGAGTTTGTAACGGTTGTTGGAAATACTGATTCAGATACATCAGTGATTGATAACGAAGGCAGCAAGCTGTTTTTAGTTACTAACCTTAATGCACCAAACAAAAAAGTAGTGACGGTTGATGCAAGTAATCCAAGCCCAGAAAATTGGGTTGATTTAATTCCAGAAACCAAAAACGTATTAAACCTGACAAAAGGTGGCGATACCTTTTTTGCTAACTACATGGTTGATGCAATTTCGCAGGTAAAACAGTACAACAAAAAAGGCGAGCTAATTCGCGAAATTACATTACCAGGCGTGGGTACTGCACGTGGTTTTGGCGGTAAAAAAGATCAAAAAACGCTTTATTATTCGTTCACTAACTACAAAACACCAGGTACTACTTATACGTTTGATGTAACTACGGGTGACTCGGGTGTTTATCGTAAGTCGGCTATTGATTTTAATAGTGATGATTACACGTCTGAGCAAGTGTTTTACACATCAAAAGACGGTACTAAAATACCGATGGTAATTACCTATAAAACAGGCATTAAGCTTGATGGTTCAAACCCTACAATTTTATACGGTTACGGTGGTTTTAATATTAGTTTAACGCCAAGCTTTAGCCCGGTTAATGCAGTATGGCTTGAGCAAGGTGGTGTGTACGCCGTTGCTAATATTCGCGGTGGTGGTGAGTACGGTAAAGACTGGCACAATGCCGGCACTAAATTGCAAAAGCAAAATGTGTTTGACGACTTTATTGCGGCTGCTGAGTATTTAAAAGATAAAAAGTACACGTCTAAAAAGCGTTTAGCACTTCGTGGTGGTTCTAACGGTGGCTTGTTAGTTGGTGCAGTGATGACGCAGCGCCCTGACTTATTTCAGGTGGCACTACCTGCTGTAGGTGTACTTGATATGCTGCGCTACCATACATTTACTGCCGGCGCTGGCTGGGCATACGACTACGGCACCAGTGAGCAAAGCAAAGAAATGTTTGAATACATTAAAGGTTACTCACCACTTCATAATGTAAAAGCAGGTGTTGAATATCCAGCCACTATGATCACAACTGGCGATCATGATGACCGCGTTGTCCCTTCGCATTCGTTTAAGTTTGCAGCTGAGCTTCAAGCAAAGCAAACGGGTAATAATCCAACGCTTATTCGCATAGAAACCAATGCAGGGCATGGCGCAGGTACTCCAACAAGTAAAACAATTGAGCAGTACGCTGATATATTTGGTTTTACGCTATACAACATGGGCGTAGAGTCGTTATAAAAGCGATTTAACTAAATAGCTAACTTTAATAGCTGAGCAAAAAGGCCGAGTAAATTTGATTTACTCGGCCTTTTTAATGTTTGCAGTTAGCAGGTTGGTATTATTGCATAGGTGAAAACAATCGTTGATACGTTTTATAAGCGTATTCGTCGGTCATTCCACTTAAGTAATCGCAAATTATACGCATACCTTGGTTTTGCTTTTGTGCTTCTATGTACTGTGCTTGTGTTGTTTCGGGCAATAAACGCAGCGGATCGCTAGCAAACGCCGTAAATAACTCTATTAGTAAATTTTGACCTTTGAACTCTATTTGCTGCATTTCGGGGTCACGTATTAAACGTTGAAACACAAAATGCTTAAGTATTTGCAATACACTGTCGTATTGGGCATCTAATTTAGCGGTGTACTTTAAAATAGGGCATTCAAAGTCATCGTTTTGAATATCTAAATGTATATGAATAATAAAGGTATTAACCAGCTCACCTATGGCATCTTTTCGCTCATAATCATTTTTTGAAAACAAACGCTGGGTCAGCGATTCAAGCATGGTGTTTAACCAGGCAAAATTTAGTGCTTTTAAATGAGGCAGAGCATGAGTTTGCCAATCGTCTAACGTAAGTACGTGGGTTGCAATGGCATCTTCTAAGTCGTGTACCGCGTATGCTATATCGTCGGCGTGTTCCATTATGGCGCTATCGAGCGATTTATACGTTGTTTTAGCGCGGTACTTATCAATAGCGGCATGGCTACCTAGCAATGTTTTATCGTTTTGACTCAGTGGTTCTACTATCCAATTAAATATGGCTGCATCGTCGTTGTATAACCCTTTGGCAGGTCGCCAATCATCCGCTTTTATAAATGCACGACCGGTTGTATCGTCAGGAATGGTATGCCAAAGCGTATTAATAAACGCGGGGTATTTTATAAAGCCTAATAAAGTACGACGAGTGAGGTTCATGCCGTGGCCATTACTGTAGGGCTCAAGTTTTGCAACTATGCGCAGTGTTTGTGCGTTACCTTCAAAACCACCGTGATCGCGCATCATGTAATTTAGTGCTATTTCACCACCATGCCCAAAAGGCGGATGGCCAATATCGTGCGCTAAACACAGTGTTTCTAGCAGTCCGGTTGATGGAAAGTGCGTAAAGTCACTATGTTGCGCTTTTAAATGGCGCAATATGCCAGTACCAATTTGCGATACTTCTAAAGAGTGGGTAAGGCGAGTGCGGTAAAAGTCGTTTAGGCCAATACCCATAATTTGGGTTTTAGCTTGCAAACGTCTAAATGCAGCGGCATGAATAATACGCGAACGATCGACCTGCCACGGCGAGCGGTTATCGTTAGGGCGATGTTTATATTGCTCTATTATTCGGCTTTGCCATTGTTTATCCATACTGCTTACTCACACATAGTTAATATTATTAAACTTTGCCCAGTATACCCATGGACTTATAAATTGCGAATGAACAAATGCACTACTTTTCGTTATTCGCGTTTATAAAGTGGCTTAGGTATAATGCGCCTTCGTATGTTTGTGTATTAACCATGCATAATTAGTTGTTTGAAAGAGAGAATACATGTTAAAAACGATTTTTAAACTTTTACTGAGCGTATTTTTTATATGGGCACTTGCGTATCCATTTATGCAAAGTGACGACGTTGATCAGGATGAACAAACGTCAGAGCAACCAACAAAAGTGAAGAAAAAAGAAAAACCATTACATAACGTAAAATTACCTAAGTTTTCTGAATTTAGTGATGTAAAAGAAAAAAAACATGCATTTTTTAGCTTTATCCGCCCGCATGTAGAAGCCGAAAACAAAAAAATACTACAGCAACGCGCTAAGCTTCAAATTGCACGATTAATGCTTGAGGATAACGAGCCACTGCAATCTAAGCAAAGCAAAGATATTATTAAAATTTTAAAGTCATACGGCTTACCAACCACAGTTGATACGCTCATACTTAAGCAAGCATTACGCCGTGTTGATATAATTCCTAAGGAATTAGCGCTTATGCAAGCTGCAAACGAATCAGCATGGGGTACATCACGTTTTGCACGTATTGGCCTTAACTTTTTTGGTCAGTGGTGTTACACAAAAGGTTGTGGCATGGTGCCAAAACGCCGTAATACAGGGGCTGCGCACGAAGTTGCTGCGTTTAAATCGGTAAGAGCTGCTATAAACTCTTACTTTAAAAACATAAATACGCATCCTGCTTATAAAGATTTGCGCGCAATACGTGAAAACTTACGTCTTGAGCAAAAACCAATTTTAGCGACTGAACTTACACATGGTTTAATGTCTTACTCTGAGCGCGGTGAAGCGTATATAGAAGAGTTAAACACGATGATTAGCCAAAATAGAGCCTACTTTGATGAATAAATACATTTTTAATTGTACCAACGCTATTGTGTTAGTGCTGCTGAGCATTAGTGCGTTTAATGTAAATGCGAGAGAATTTGTGATGTCGTATGACGGTTTTTACGACCGCTTAAAAATTGTTAACAAAGGCGATTTTCAATATGCGCGAGTTAACTTTTACATTAGTGATATTGGTACTAATGAAACATGTGCAATTAAAAGCGGTACTATTTTAACCGAAAGAAACGAGTATCCACTTAACTTTACCGATAAAGCACAATTACTATTGCCGTTCGATAAGCAGCTTGATACCGATAAAGCGGTTATTGTAGTAGAGCCGCTCAATCCTGTACACGATTGCCAATTAAAGCTACAAATAGAAGCAAACGAACTTGAAGGTTTAGCATTTTCAAAGCAGTCGTTATATACCATTAACGAAGAACTTGATGAGCTGTTAACTGATTTGTCGGGCTTTTTTGTAAGTAAATTAATGTGGTTTTTATTACCAGAGCAAAAGGGCGTAGCAGTTACATTTAAAAGCCCAATGCAATTTGATGATAAGAGCATAACGTGTGAAAAGTCAGTGTGTTACTTTGCAGTTGAAGATAGCTGGGAAGATGATAGCGCAGTGCTTGGCGATATATCGAACGTTATTAAAGTAACGCCTTGGATTGTTAAGTAGCTCACATACAAAAAGCGGCATTTAGCCGCTTTTTTTGTACCAAAATCAGTACTCTTTTTTAGTCTTTGGTTTTTATTTAATAAGTGGTGCTGATGAATCGCGCTGCATTAAAGTAGGTTCAAAAAAGCGATTTATAACAAGGTTTTTATTTTGATATACGTCTTTAAGCACTAGTTTTGCTGCCATTTCGCCCATGTTCCCGACCGGATTATCTATGGTCGTGAGTGTAGGGTACAGGTAGTTTGCAAAAATAACGTTATCAAATCCAACAATCGATAAGTCGTTTGGTAAATTATAACCGTGCTCTCGTGCGTACTTCATAGCACCGGATGCCATTTCGTCATTGGCACATACCAGTGCAGTAAAGCTAAGTTTTTCATCAATAAAATGTTTTAAGCCTTTACTACCGCCAGTTTCGTTAAAGTCGCCAATATAATAAAGGGCAGGATCAAATTTAACGCCAGCTTCTGCAAGGGCTTGTTTATGACCCTCTAAGCGATTAAATGCATCGGCTTTAAACTGCGGACCTGCAATGTACGCTATTTGTGTATGCCCTTGATTTAATATCGATTTAGTGGCCAGGTAGCCACCTAATTGGTTATCTAGGCTGATACAGTTGTCTTTTAGTTGCTCGACGTAACGGCTCATTAAATAAACAGGTGTAGAGCCTTGGCTTAATTTTATAAGGTAGTCATCTGAAACGGCTTCTACGTGCAAAATAATGGCATCGCAGCGTCTGCTAATTAAAAACTCAATGCCTTCTTGCTCTTTGTCTTCTTCACTGTGTCCGGTGGTAATAATAACGTGTTTACCCGCAGCACGAAGCTCTGACTCAATACCAGCCATCATTTGGGCAAAGAAAGGACCATGTAACTCAGACACTAAAATACCGACACTGTTAGTGCAGTTAGATGCTAAAGATTGCGCTATTGAATTAGGCTTGTAGCCAAGCTGCTCCATGGCATCAAGCACTTTTTGTTTAGTTTTATCGCTTACGCGGGTATTTTTGTTCATCACGCGAGAAACGGTGGCTAACGATACGCCCGCAAGCTCTGAGACTTGATAAATTGTTGCCATGTTATTTGTTCACTCGCTTATCCTTAACTACTTCGGCTAAATAATACCTTAGAGTATATATCTTAACTAGCTGTTAGTTTAGATTGAATATTTTCAACAACTTGATTAGTTAGTGTATATTTTTTCATTATGTAGGCAACAAATAATGAGCCAAAAGCAGGTAGTACAGTGAATGACAGTAAAATACCGTGTTGGGTATCAAGAGTTTGTACTGCATCGGCCTGATAACTGTAAAAAGATAACAACCAGCCTGCAATTGCGCCGCCTACAGCCACGCCCATTTTAATAAAAAATATAACGCCTGAATAAACCAAACCCGTAATGCGTACCCCTGTTTTTTCATGCCCGTAATCTATGGTGTCGGCCATTTTTGCCCACAACAACGGGGTTGCCATATCTAAAAAGAATTTCCATAAAATAAAGGCAGTAAATGCGAGTACTAATTGATCTTTACTAATAAAGTAACTAAAACCACAAATAGCGGCGGCAATAACTTGTAAGCTTATATAGGCCTTTATTTTACAAAAGCGCTTTGCAAGTGGTTGAGCTAAAGCACAACCTACCATGCTGGCTACAACACCTAGCGTCATAAATAAAGTGATTAAATCGTCTCGACCTAAATAGTATTTTACGTAGTAAACAGCAAGCGTAAGCCTTAATACTTGCCCGGTAAGTAAAAAGAATGCAGCTAAGCAAAGTGTTCGCCATTGATCGTTTTTAATTAATGCTTTAACACTTTGGGCAAAAGGAATGTTTTGCTCTTTAGGCTGTTGTATACGCTCTTTTGTGCCTAAAAAACAAAGTAAAAACAGTACAAAACCTAAAATACTCATTGCAGTCATTGTGTATTGATAGCCCTTGGCAGCATCGCCTTGGCCAAAGTACTCAACCATTGGCATAGTACAACCCGCTACTATTACGCCGCCTAGCATACCAAATACAAACCGGTAAGACTGAATAGTCACGCGCTCTTTTACATCAGCCGTAAGTACGCCGCCCAATGCACAATAAGGAATATTGATAGCGGTGTAGACAACCATAAGCAGAGTGTAAGTAGTAAAGGCATAAATTATTTTATCGGTGCCTTCTAAATCGGGCGTAGTGAACGCTAAAATACTAATAATGGCAAAAGGGAAGGCAAGCCAAAGTAAATAGGGGCGAAAGTGCCCCCAGCGCGTATGTGTTTTGTCAGCAAGGTTGCCCATTAACGGGTCGGTTACGGCATCAAAAATACGCACTGCTAAAAACATAGTACCTACAACAGCAGGCGATAAACCCACTACGTCTGTGTAGTACAGCATTAAAAACATCATAACTGTTTGAAAAATAATATTACTGGCGGTGTCGCCTAAGCCATACGCTATTTTTTCTTTTACACTGACCATGATTGTTTATCCCGCTTTATACTTGTTTTTAGTTGTGGGTATACTCTTATCTTTTAGAGATGAGTTCTTTATAAGCTAAGCCACTATTTTTAATGGTGCGTTGCTGCGTCTTATAATCTACATACACAATACCAAAACGTTTTAAATAACCTTCTGCCCACTCAAAGTTATCCATTAAGCTCCAAGCAAAGTAGCCATCTATAACAACACCTTGTTCAATCGCATTATGAACCGCATTTAAGTGATCATTATAGTAATTTAAACGATCTAAGTCGTTAACTTCACCATTATTATATGTATCGGGCATGGCTGCGCCATTTTCTGTTATATAAATAGGCGGTAGGGTGTATGTTTTATTTAGCGATACGAGCAAGTCGGTGAACGATTGCGGATAAATTTCCCATCCCATATCAGTTAACGGACCTGTAGGTGCAATGGGTTCATAAATGTCAGTAGGGTGCGCTTTATAAATTTGGCGGGTATAAAAGTTAATGCCTAAGTAATCAATTGGCTGAGAAATTAATTCCATATCACCAGGGTGTATGTCTGGTAAATGATTGCTTGGTAATTGGTTTATTATATCGGGGTATTTACCATCCATTATTGGTTTCATGTACCACTGATTTAAGTAGTCATCAGCGTATTTGGCACTGTCTATGTCTTGTTGATTATCGGTAAGTGGATATGCGGGTGTAAAGTTAAGCACAATGCCGTTTTGAGTATTAGGCGATGTTTTATTTAGCACGTTCATGGCCAGACCATGAGCGAGTAATAAGTGATGAGCTGCTTTTTTACCATACTGCTTGCCGACTAAGCCCGGGGCATGTATGCCAATTTCGTAACCCAAAAACGCGCTGCAAAAGGGTTCGTTTAATGTAGCGTAAGAATACACTCGTGTTCCAAATGCGTTAGTAATTAGTTCTACGTATTGCTCAAATGCATAAGCTGTTTTTCTGTTGAGCCAGCCGCCTTCATCTTCAAGGTGTTGCGGTAAATCCCAGTGGTACAAAGTAACAAAGGCTTTTATATTTTTTCGTTTTAGCTCATCTAAAATATCAGTATAAAACTTAACGCCTACAGGATTTAACTTTCCGTCTTGAGTCATCACGCGAGGCCATGAAATAGAAAGCCTGTAAGCATCAACACCTAGAGACTCTATTAAATCTATGTCTTGTTGCCAATTGTTGTAATGATCGCAGGCAATGTGACCATGTGAATTGTCAGCAATTTTACCTGCAGTACTACAAAAGGTATCCCAAATACACGGTAAGCGATGCTCATACCCGCCCTCTATCTGAAATGATGCTGTAGCTACACCATAAACAAAGTCTTTTGTTAATAGAGGTGAATTAAATGGTAATGATATTTTTGTCATTGGTTACAAACCTTTTTGAGAACTTAATTGCACGCTTAGCGCTTATTTTTACTGACTTTCAGCGGGTACAAAACATTATTAAAAATAAAAGTTGTTGAAATATGTAACATGTTCGTATTTAATTAGCCGTGAAAGCGCTTACATTTTTAGATTAATGTTAATTAATCTTCAGGTCAACTCTTTAATACTGCGCCTTAGCGAGGTTTGTATTAATTACTTACTGAAGATCAATTTATAATAATAAATTGCGGAGAGCACATGGCTAGTTCAGCACCACTGACATCACACACACAGTCGCAAAACCACCAAGATAAAAACTATGGTTTTGCACTTACATCTTTAACTTCACTGTTTTTTATGTGGGGTTTTATTACCTGCTTAAATGATATTTTGATTCCGCATTTAAAAGCGGTTTTCGATTTAACTTATGTTCAAGCAATGCTTGTGCAGTTTTGCTTTTTTGGCGCTTACTTTTTAATGTCACTCCCTAGTGGATACATTGTTAAAAAGCTTGGTTATAAAAAAGGAATCGTGGTTGGGCTTTTAATTGCGGCAGTAGGGTGTATCTTATTTTACCCAGCAGCGTCTTTACATAGTTATCCTGTATTTTTATTTGCTTTATTTGTACTTGCCAGTGGCATAACGTTATTACAAGTATCTGCAAATCCTTATGTAAGTTTGTTGGGTTCAGCAAAAACTGCGTCGTCTCGTTTAACACTAACCCAAGCTTTTAACGCGTTAGGTACTACGGTTGCGCCATCATTTGGTGCTCTGTTAATTCTGGACTCAGCGTCAGAAGCCTTTTTAACACCTGCACAAAATGCAGAATCAGTTCAACTTCCTTACCTCCTTTTAGCTGCAATGCTTATTTTACTAGCCGGTATTTTTGCATGGCTTAAATTACCAGACATTATGAGCGAGCAAAAAGCAGAAGCCGAAAAATCAGAGGCAATTGAAGGCAGTGCTTGGCAGTATCGCCATCTTGTATTAGGTGCTGTGGGTATATTTATGTATGTAGGCGCCGAAGTGGCAATTGGTAGCTTTTTAGTAAGCTTTTTAGCACAAGAAAATATAGCAGGGCTAAAAGAGCATGCTGCAGCTCATTACATCACTTATTATTTTGGTGGTGCTATGGTTGGGCGTTTTATTGGTGCTGCTGTAATGCAAAAATTACCTGCTGGTAAAGTACTTGGCTTTAACGCAACCATGGCTATTATTTTAGTCGTTATTGCCATGAGCACGTCGGGTCAATTAGCAATGTGGTCAATACTATTGGTTGGTTTATTCAATTCTATTATGTTCCCCACTATTTTTAGTTTAGCGTTAAATGGACTTGGCAAACATACAGCTCAAGGCTCTGGTATTTTGTGTTTGGCGATTGTGGGTGGTGCAATAGTGCCACTTTTACAAGGTGCACTTGCTGATACTGTGGGTGTTCAACTTTCGTATGTTTTACCTATTTTATGTTACATATTTATCGTGTTCTATGGTTTAAGCGGTAGCAAACCAGTTCAAGCGCAGGAGACTCTATAATGAAAACCCCTTTTACACTTAATAAAATAGCCTTAGCAACATTAATTGCATCAGTAGGTACTTTATCGGCTTGTTCAAACGACGCAGTGACATCGGTTGAAACTAATGAAACGTTATCTAAAACAGCGCAAATTTGGCCAAAACTTAATATTGCCGTTAAAAAAGATGCCGATATTGAAGCTAAAATAGTTAACTATTTAAAAGCCATGACACTTGAGCAAAAGGTTGCTCAAATGATTCAGCCAGAAATTCGTGATATTACCGTTGAAGACATGCGTAAATATGGCTTCGGTTCATATCTTAATGGTGGTGGCGCATTCCCTAATGGCGACAAACATGCAACACCTATGGACTGGGTAGCCTTAGCAGAGAGCTTTTATCAAGCTTCTGTCGACGACTCAGTTGATGGCAGTAGTATCCCAACTATGTGGGGCACCGATGCAGTACATGGCCATAATAATGTAATTGGTGCGACGTTATTTCCGCACAACATTGGTTTAGGCGCGGCGAATAATCCTGATTTAATCGAGCAAATAGCATCGATTACTGCAGTAGAGGTAATGGCTACGGGTATTGATTGGGTATTTGCACCCACTGTAGCAGTAGTACGAGACGACCGATGGGGCAGAACGTACGAAGGCTACTCAGAAGATCCAAAGATTGTTCACGATTACTCAGCAGCCATAGTAAATGGCTTACAAGGTAAAGCCGATGACGATTTTTTAAGTGACAAGCGAGTAATTAGTACCGTTAAGCACTTTATTGGCGACGGTGGCACGGTTGATGGTGATGATCAGGGTAATAATATCGACAGTGAACAATCATTATTTGATATTCACGCACAAGGCTATGTAGGCGGTTTATCAGCAGGTAGCCAATCGGTTATGGCTTCTTTTAATAGCTGGAATGGCGTTAAAAATCACGGCAATAAATATCTACTTACTGATGTATTAAAAACACGAATGGGTTTTGATGGATTTGTAGTAGGCGATTGGAACGGTCACGGTCAAATTGAAGGCTGTACTAACGAAAGTTGTGCGCAAGCCGTTAATGCTGGCCTTGATATTTTCATGGTGCCAACAGGTGCCTGGAAGCCTCTTTATAACAATACAATTGCGCAAGTTAAGTCAGGCGAAATTAGTATGTCGCGTATTGATGACGCAGTGAGCAGAATATTACGCGTAAAACTTCGCGCTGGTTTATTTGATAAACCAAGCCCGGCTAAGCGTCTTTACTCTGGAAAAACAGAGCTAATTGGTGCCCAAGAGCACCGCGAAGTAGCACGTCAAGCTGTGCGCGAATCACTTGTGTTACTCAAAAATAAAAATAACCTATTGCCTATTGCAGCTAATCAACGCGTACTTGTTGCAGGTGATGGTGCCGATAATATAGGTAAACAGTCGGGTGGTTGGAGTATTACGTGGCAAGGTACCAATAACAAAAATGCAGATTTCCCTGGAGCAACGTCAATTTACAAAGGGCTTGAAGATCAAATATCTGCAGCAGGTGGAAGTGTTACTTTAAGCGCTGATGGTACGTTTGAGCAACGTCCTGATGTTGCCATTGTTGTATTTGGTGAAGAACCTTACGCAGAAGGGCACGGCGATAAAGATAACCTTGAGTTTGAGCGCGGAAATAAAAAGTCATTAGCACTTTTAAACTCACTAAAAGAGCAAGGTATCCCTGTTGTATCGGTGTTTATATCAGGTCGACCTATGTGGGTTAACAGCGAACTTAACGCATCTGACGCGTTTGTAGCTGCATGGTTGCCAGGTACAGAAGGCGCAGGTATTGCTGATGTTTTATTAAAAGCGGCAGACGGCACCATTCAAAATAACTTTAAAGGTAAATTATCGTTTTCTTGGCCTAAATCAGCGGTACAAACTGCGGTAAATAAAGGTGATGAAAATTACGACCCATTACTCCCTTATGGTTTTGGCTTATCGTACGGCGATAAAAACGTGTTAACTGACGACCTTGATGAAGACTCTAAACTTGATAACTCTGGGCTTACGAGTATGGATATACTTGTTGGTGCACCTGTAGCACCATGGCGCTTATTGTTAAAATCGGGCGATGAGCTTTTAGATGTATCGAGTAGTACCCATGAATTTGGTGCAATTAAATACCGTACTGAGGACAAAACAGTACAAGAAGACGCGCGCCAATTTAACTTCAGCGGTACAGAAAAAGCCAGTGCTGAAATAGTAACAAGCTTTGCAGAAGATACCATTGCCTATGTTGAAGCCGATAGTGTGATTAGCTTTGATATTAAATTAAACGAAGCACTAACGAGCGATATAGCACTTGCTATGACTTGCTCGGGTGAATGTGGTGCAAGCATTGATTTAGCAAACGTAGTGGATAAAACCATTGAGAATAAATGGCAGTCAGTATCAATCGATTTAGGTTGTTTTGCTGATAAGGGTGTTAATTTTGCAAACCTAACAAGCCCATTTAGTTTACGCAGCAATGGTAAAGCGTCAATTTCTGTGGCTAATATTCAGTTTGTGCCAAATAAAACAGGCGAAGCTACACTGTCTTGTAAGTAGTTTATTAACTCTATTGTGTGTATACCAAAGCCCTTCGAATGAAGGGCTTTTTTTATGTAGAGGTAACCTGCATAAACACTTGAGCTAATTGATATAACTTAATAGGAACTGGTAGCTATAAATACAAAGGGTTACCGCGTTTTTATAAGAGGGGCCTTTTTTATAATAGCTTGTAAAATAATTAGCACTGCATTAAGAGGTTTTTTTCGTCAAAGCTAACTACTTTATCTCTGCCGGTTTCTTTAGCAAGATAAAGGCGTTTATCAGCCAACGACAGTAAGTCTTTTACACTCATTTTACCATTTACAGAGTGACTCACTCCCGCGCTCACAGATAGTTTTATATGCGCGTTTTGATAATAAAACGGATGCTTAGAAATATTTTCACGTAAGTGCTCTGCATATTCTTTAGCTGCTCGTAGGGAATAGTCTGGTAGTAATATTGCAAATTCTTCACCGCCTATTCTGGCGCAAATACCCTCATCAATAAATTGCTCTTTTATGTGCTGCGCAATCCATTTAATTGCTTGATCGCCCGTGTCGTGGCCGTACTTATCGTTTACATGCTTAAAAAAGTCGATATCTAGAATAATTATAGATACATTTATATCATTGTTATTAGGTTGTTTAAGGACTGCTTTAGCGTTATTAAAGAAACCTCTGCGATTAAATAACTGTGTAAGAGAGTCGGTATTGGCAAGGTTCGATAGCGTATATTCACTATTGGAAAATAACAAAAATGGCAGTATAAGAGCACTCAGTGTGGCTAATAGTAAATGACTAATAAGCACAATTTGCAAAGGGGTTGCTACATCTTGAATACTCGAACTAAGTACCGGTATTGATAGAAATATAGCATTTAAAAACATAACTCCACTGTGCACTAAAAAGCAGGTAATTAACGCCTTTTTCTGGGCTTTAGCAACAAAGCTCATGCTTTTGATTAAATACGCTGTGTAAATAAATAATCCGGCAATTACTAAACTCGTTAGCATTTTTGCTGCACCGAAAGGATAAATTGCCAATAACAATAAGCTAGAAAAACCAAATATGCAGTAAAGAGGCATAAAGCTAATATTTTTTACGTTTTTG